>JAGREF010000107.1 GCA_020446665.1 Sphingomonadaceae bacterium | reverse complement strand
GCTGCGGCCCGCAATCGCATTTCAGGCTGCCCAAAATATCGCCGGTGAGGCATTCGCTATGCAGCCGTACCAGCGGGGCGCGGCTGTTATCCTGCTCGCCAATCACCAGCGCGACATGTTCGCGCAAATCATCCGCGCTGCGAAAGGCGACGATCTGTGCGTCCTCTGCTGCTGCAACAGGCAGCCGGGCGCGGGTCGCAATGGTGAGGGCAGAAGTGTCGCTCCAGGCGGAAAGGTCGGTTGGATCGACCCAATGCGCCTCCCCTGCGTTACCCGGATCGACAAGGAAAGCTGGAAGAATTCCGGCAATCCGTGCCAGTTCCATCGCCGCGCGGGCTGCATCGGCCCAGTCAAGCGCTTCTGCCTGGAATGGGCCCTTGAGCGGATTGCCGAGATCCAGCGCCGGGTCCGCCACCGGCCGCGCCGTGCGAAGGTCAAACGGGTCCGCTCCGCGAATCAGAACCGGGGCATGGGGTGCCGCCGCTTCACGCTGATTGGCAAGCTTGAGCGTCGCCGCGCGCGCCGCTGAAATCAGCATCTGCGAACTGCTTGCCCCTGCTGCAATCGCGGTTTCCACCGGCAGCAACATTGGCCCGCCCGCCAGCGCAATCGGCCAGCCATGGCGCAGCGCATCAATCGCCTGCGCCACCCGCCGTTGCGGGCTGGGCGAGACAGGCACCGCTGTCAGAGGTCCAGCTCCGTCACCAGCGGCACATGGTCGCTGGGCTTTTCCCAGCCGCGGCAATCCTGCAGCACCCGGTGGGCGGTGGATTTGGCGGCCAGCTCCGGGCTCGCCCACATGTGATCAAGCCGCCGCCCGCGATCACCCGCGCGCCAATCCTTTGAGCGATAGGACCACCAGCTGTAATAACGCTCCGGATCGCGGATATGCTCGCGCCCTACGTCCACCCAGCCATGCGCATCCTTGAAGCGCTGCAGCGTCTCCACTTCGATGGGCGTGTGGCTGACCACTTTGAGCAATTGCTTGTGGCTCCACACATCGCTTTCCAGCGGGGCAATATTGAAATCGCCGACAATCATGGTCGGGGCATCAAGCGATGCCGCCCATTCCGTCATGCGCGCCAGAAAATCCAGCTTCTGCCCGAATTTCGGGTTTATCTCACGGTCCGGCTCATCACCGCCAGCGGGGATGTAGACATTGTCCAGCATCATGCCCTTGCCCACCAGTTCAACGCCCACATGCCGCGCTTCGCCATTGGCCTGCCAGTCATGGCGGGTGACTTCGCGGATCGGGATGCGGCTGACTGTCGCCACGCCGTGATAGCCCTTTTGTCCATGCACGGCATGATGGGTGTAACCCAGTTCGTTGAACGCCTCATAGGGGAACAGATGCTCTTCGCATTTGATCTCCTGCAGGCACAGCACATCAGGCGCTTCCTCCTCCAGGAAGCGAGCGACAATCGGCATGCGCAGGCGCACGGAGTTGATATTCCAGGATGCAATCGAAACCATGGCCGAGGCCTTAGGTCGAAGCGGCTGCATGGTCCAGCCCGTGCGACAATCACGGCAGCGCACCACGCAAACAAAAACCCCCGCACCGGGGGCATTGGTGCGAGGGTTCCTTGTTAGCGTTCGTCACGCTTTAACAAGGCGACCCGAAAAGAGGCCAGGGCAACAGGGGGGAAACCCGCCTCCAATCGCCTTGTGAGATAATATTACGAGCCACTGGCTTTCACGGGAATGAACGACGGCGCTCGGATCGTCGCAAATCGCGGGCGAAATGTCGCCCGTCGGTTCAACCCGGGCGACGAGACGTGCGCCGCGGATCACGGAAGCTGAACGCCGAATCATCCACGGCCACGCCGTAACGTTGATTGCGCAGCCGCACGGTGGTGCGCTGATTCTGCGAATCGAGCGCGACCCAATTGGTCAGCTCCAGCCCGCCCGGTGCGCTCGCCTTGCGAATGAAGATCAGCGTGATCACGCCGAATTCAGGGCGGCTGGTATCACGCACTTCCACGCTGATCACATCGGGATTGCCGGTGGGCACCAGCTTACCATACTTGCCGACATCACGGCTCGGATCGAGCAATGCGCCGAGCGGCGATTTCTTGATCGGCCAGCGTTCGACCTGATTCACTTCATAATCGACGAGATAGAGCGACTTGCCGGTCGAGACGACCAGCAGCTTGGCATCTTTCTGATATTCGAAGCGGATCTTGCCCGGGCGCTTGAGCGTGAGGACGCCGTTCAGCACCTGCCCCTTGCGGTCGGTCTGCGTGAAATCGGCCTTCATCGTGCTGATCCCGCGCAGGGCTGTGACCGCGCGATCCAGATCGCCGGGCTGGGCCACGACAGGCTGGGCCTGGGTGACCAGAGCGGCAGGGGCGGCAACAGCCAGCGCAGCGGCAAGGGCGCTGCGCAGCGGACGATTTGTGAAGGCGTTAAATATGCTCATGCTGCGCTTAATAGAGCGCGCGCATTGAACTGCAACTGAACTGAGCCGCTTGTGCCCGTTCAGATTACTTGATCTTCGCTTCCTTGAACTCGACGTGCTTCTTCACGACCGGATCATATTTGCGGAAGGTCATCTTTTCCGTGATGTTCCGCGGATTCTTCTTGGTCACGTAGAAAAAGCCGGTGTCAGCGGTCGAGACCAGACGGATCTTAACGGTTGCGGGCTTCGCCATGGCGGTGTCCTAAATCTTTGTCAGGCCACGCGGGCCAAAAAATAAACGGGCGGCGCACGGGGCACCGCCTTGCAGGCCGCGGCCATTGAGTGATTCCGCAGGCAAAGTCAAGCCAAAGCGGTAGCGGGCGTGGACCCTACCAGTCCACCTTGCCGCGATTGGCCTTCACCGCGCCGCGTGCTTTCTTGGACTTGAGCCGCTGCACCTTGCCCACGCGGTTGACGCGGCTCTTCGCGCGCTTCTTCGGTGTCTGCTGCGCGGCCTCCAGCATGGCGACCAGTCGCTCGCGTGCTTCGGCCCGATTCGCATCCTGGGTGCGATGGCTGCGCGCGGTCAGCACGATCTCCCCTTTTGCAGTCATGCGGCTGCCGGCCAATGCCTTGAGCCGATGGAAGACCTGCGGTTGCAGACGCAGCGCAAACACGTCCAGCCGCAATTGCACCGCTGTCGCCACCTTGTTCACATTCTGCCCACCGGGGCCGGAAGAGGCGATGAAGCTCTCCTCCACCAGCGCCAGCGCGCGCTCGGCAATGGCCGGATCAGTCATGGATCGCAGGCCGCACTCCGAATGCAGCGAAATCTTCCGGCAGCGGACTGGCGGCGGCAATCGGCGGTTTGCCCTCACGATGCAGCACCAATGCGCTGGCATGGAGCATGGTGCGGGTACAGCGGGGGTCCGGCTCGCCATAGATCGGATCACCCACCAGCGGATAGCCAAGCCCGGCGGCGGCATGGACGCGCAATTGATGGGTGCGCCCAGTCAGCGGCATGAATTTCACCAGCGTCAGCCCGCCTTCCAGCTCGGCCAGCTTGGTCCAGTGGCTGATCGCGGGCTTGCCCTTCTTGGCCGGGATCATCCGCCAGCCTTTCTCGGCTGAGCTGATCTTGCTCAGCGCCAGATCAATCATGCCTTCATTTTCCGCAACTGGCCCGGCGACCAGCCCGATATAGGATTTCTCCACCTGCCGTTCCTCAAAGGCGCGGCCAAAGCGCTTATGCGCCTTGGGATTGCGCGCCAACAGCAGGCAGCCCGACGTATCGGTATCGAGCCGATGCACTGGCAAAGGTGGCCGCTGGAAACCCAGCTTCAATTCGTCGAGATAATCATCCAGCGATGGCCCGCCCCGGCGCGGCTGCTCAATTGGCAGGCCCCCCGGCTTGTCGATCACCAGCGCTTCGCCATCTTCATAGAGGATCGGGATCGTGGTCATGCCAGCGCTTCTGCGATCCGGCGCATGGCCTCTGCCAGCTTGTCCTCGCCCAGCGCGAAGCTGATGCGGAAGCCATCTTTCCCGCCAAATGCACTGGCTGCGACAATCGCGACACCATGATCGAGCAAATGCATCGCCAGTGCTTCATCATCGCCGAACCGCTCCATCAGCGGGGCTGCATCGACGAAACAGTAAAAGGCGCCATCAGGCACCGGGGTGGAAAGCCCAGGCACGGCATTGATCGCACTCACCACCATGTCCCGCCGCGCGCGGAAAATCTCGCGCCAGTCGGAGAGGAAATCCTGCGGGCCAGTGAAAGCCGCCACCGCTGCCGCCTGGCTGATCGAGCAGGGATTGCCTGAGCTGTGCGATTGCAGCCGTTGCATCGCGCCGATCAGCTCCGCCGGCCCGGTGGCGACTCCAATGCGGAAGCCTGTCATCGCATGGCTTTTCGATACGCCGGAAATGGTCAGGATACGGTCAGCAAGGTCCGGGCAGAGATTAGCCAGCGTGGCATGGCGCTCGCCCGTATAATTGAGCGGCGCGTAGATATCATCGCTCATCACCAGCACGCGCGGATGGCGGCGTAGCACCTCGCCCAGTGCCAGCAGCATCTCGGCCGGATAGACCGCGCCGGTTGGATTGCCGGGTGAATTGAGCATCAGCCAGTTGGTTCGCGGCGTGATCAGCGATTCGAGATCGCCCGCCGAAAAGCGAAAATTGTTCTTCGCATGGGTGACCAGCGGCACCACCTGCGCCCCGCAATAGCGGATGATCTGCGGATAGGAGACCCACCAGGGCGAAGGCACGATCACTTCGTCGCCAGCACTCAGCGTCGCCGCCAGCGCATGAAAAATGCATTGCTTGCCGCCTGACCCGACAATAACCCGCTCCGGCACGGTTTCGATCCCCAGATCACGCGCGAAATGCAGTGCGGCGGCTTGCTTCAGCGCCATGGTGCCGCCCACCGGCGTATATTTCGTATCGCCCGCATCGAGCGCAGCATGGGCAGCGGCGAGCACATGGGGCGGCGTTGCAAAATCCGGTTCGCCGACCGAAAGCGAGATAATGTCCTTGCCCTCTGCGCGCAGTTCCGTGGCACGATCCGTCATCGCCATAGTGCGTGAAGGCTGGATGCGGGAGAGCGCTTCGGAAATCACAGGGCCAGTTCCGCTTTCATCAAACCGCGCACGGCATTGCCGAGCCAGAAACCATTGGTGAGATCCTCCAGCCGCAAATCCGCCTCTTGCGCGCGGCCAGCTTCCAGCAGGGATCGCCGCAGAACACCGGGCAGCAGGCCCAACCGTGCAGGCGGGGTCAGCAAAGTGCCATCGCGTTCGACAAAGATACTGGTAAAGCTGCCTTCGGTCAGCAGACCGTCACCGCGCAACAGCAGCGCCTCTTGCTCGCCTTCCGCTTTGGCCACATCCAGCGCCGCCTCGTAAAAAGCGCGGTCGCTGGTCTTGTGGCGCAGCCGCCAATCGCCTTCATCCACCGGCAGCGGCAAGGCGATGCAGCGCAGCGGGTCCTCAGGCGCAGCGGGCAGCGGCGATGTCTCCAGCGCAATCGCCCCGCTACGCGCCAGCAACAGGCGCAATTTGGCTGGCGCTTCCAGCTCGAAACACAGAGCCTGAATCTGATTGCGTGTGGCATGGCGATCGAAGGCGAAGCCCAGTTCCTCGGCACTCGCTTTCATCCGCTCCAGATGTAGTTCAAGCAAGCCTATCCCCGCCTCGGGATCAAACCGCATCGTCTCGATCAGATCGAAAGCCGCCGCGCCGCGCCGGGCAAAATCACCCTTCACTATGCATTCGCGCCATTCAGGCAGCGCCTCGCTATCGGCGACGATGGCCGAACCGACCCCCAGCACCGCCTTGCCCCGGCCATTCTCAATCTCGGTCAGCCGGATGGTGCGGATCGCCACATTGAAGGCCGCATCGCCATTGCCGTCGATCCGGCCAATCGCGCCGCAATAGGGGCCGCGTGCATCGCGCTCGACTTGATCAATCAGTTCCATCGCCCGGATCTTGGGCGCGCCAGTGATCGAACCGCAGGGGAAGATTGCGCGGACAAGGTCAGCCGCGCCCCGCCCCGGCTGCAATTGCGCGCGCACCGAAGAGACCATCTGATGCACCGTCGGATAGCTCTCTACAGCGAAGGGATTGTCCACCTTAACACTGCCCGGCTGCGCCACGCGGCTCAGATCATTGCGCATCAGGTCAACGATCATCAGATTTTCCGCCTTATCCTTGACCGAAGCCGCCAGTTCTTCGGCAAAGGCGCGGTCTTCCGCGTCATCCCGGCCACGCGGGCGGGTGCCCTTCATCGGCTTGACCTTGGCATCATCACCTTGCAGCCGGAAAAACAGCTCTGGCGAAAGGCTGAGCAGCCAATGAGAGCCGTCAAACACCAACGCGCCATAGCCCGCATTGCTCGCCGGGCGCATCCGCGCAAACAGCGACAGCGGATCGCCGGAAAAACCGCCGGAGAGAGGGAAAGTCAGATTCGCCTGATAAATGTCGCCCGCACGGATCGCTTCCTGCAACGTCTCGAATGCATGGACATAGCCACCGGTTGAAAGCTGCGGGGATAGCGGACCTATCGCAGCGTCACCTTGCGAGCGCGCCGCCAGCCAGCCTTCCATTTGGCTGGCAGGAATCGTCTCATGCTCTGCAAACAGGCCAAGCCAGACCAGCGGGCCACCTGCGCCGCTGCGCGCATCGGCCAACGGCTGCAATTTCGGCTCCAGCGCCAGCCCTGCCTCATAGGCGATATAGCCCGCCAGCGTATGGCCCGTTTTCGCGCGCGCTGCATCCGCCTCTGCCAGCACGCGCGCGACATCCTCTGCCCGCCGCGCGACGAAAATCTGCTCCGGCGCGGCAAAATATTGCCCGTCCGCAGGCCGGTCGGTCCGGGCATCATCCAGCAAGACAAAAGGTTCGCGCATCGCCATCGCAACCGCCTTAGCCAACTCGTCGCACAAGTCGAGTGCTTGACCGCGCCAGCCTTGCTGCGCCACTAAGCAGCGACGTCGCAAACATCACACTGACAACAGGGACCACCCCGAATGAGCGAGATCTTCCTTGGCCTGGCCGAGAATGGCGAAAAGCAGAACCTCAACCTGTCACGGGCCAACCGGCACGGCCTGATTGCAGGCGCCACCGGCACCGGTAAGACAGTGACATTGCAGGGGCTGGCGGAAAGCTTTTCCGCTGTGGGTGTTCCGGTCTTCGTGGCTGATGTGAAAAGCGACCTTGCCGGTATCTCCATGGCGGGGTCTCCCACCTTCAAGCACGCTGACAAGCTGGAAGGGCGGGCGAAGGAACTGGGCATGTCGGATTATGCCTATTCCGACAATCCGGCTATTTTCTGGGATCTCTATGGCGAACAAGGCCATCCGATCCGTACCACCATATCGGAAATGGGCCCGCTGCTGCTCGCCCGGCTGCTCGATCTCAACGATACCCAGGAGGGCGTCCTCAACATCGCCTTCCGGATCGCCG
>JAGREF010000106.1 GCA_020446665.1 Sphingomonadaceae bacterium | reverse complement strand
CCGCCTACGACATCCTGCGGATGAAGGGGGTTTCAGTGGGCAAGGTCGATTACCTCGGGCGGATGCGCGGGTCGCCGCCTGCATAAATCACCCGCTTGCCTGCCAACGCAGCGCAAGACTTACGAGATTTTACCGGCGCTTGCTCGCATGGATTGAGCCATCTGCTATGGGCCTCCTCGCATTTTTCAGAGGAGGCCCATCATTCTTCCGCATATCCCCACCGCTCCGCTGTCGCTGGCGGCCCTCGCCCTGCTTGCCCTGCCCACCACTGCGCAGGCGGAAATCCCCGCCCCCGTGCGCGCGATGATTGATGCCGCCATTGCCAGCGGCGATGCGGATAAGGTCGCCACGGTGATTGATCTGGCCAAACAGACCAATCCCGATGATGTGGTGCAGATCGAGGCGATTGAAAGCGAATTTGCCGCCAGCCAGAAAGAACTGGCCGCGCAGCAGGCTGCTGCCAAGGAGGAGGAAATCCGCTCAGCCAGTCTGCTCGACAACTGGACCGGCGAAGGCCAGATCGGCGCTTTCCGTTCCACCGGCAACAGCAGCAATATCGGGCTGAGCGCCGGCTTGCAGCTGGAACGCGTGGGGATCAGCTGGCGGCACAAATTGAACGCCATTGCCGATTATCAGCGCAGCAACGGGGTGACGACACGCGAACAATTCCTGTTTGCCTATGAACCCAATTACCAAATCAATGACCGGCTCTATGCCTATGCGCTGGGCCAGTATGAACGGGACCGATTCCAGGGCTTTTCCAGCCGCATCGCGTCCTCCGGCGGCCTGGGCTATCGCGTGATCATGGAAGATGACATGACGCTGTCCGTCAAGGCGGGCCCGGCATGGCGCAAGACGAGCTTTATTGGTGGTGGCAGCAGCAGCGAGCTGGCCGGGCTGGCCGCGCTCGATTTCGACTGGAAGCTGAGCGACACGATCAAGGTGACGCAAGACGCCAGCGCCTTCATCCAGTCAGGTAACAAGAGCTTCAGCTCTGCCACCGGGCTGGAAGCGGCGCTTGGCGGCAATCTGTCTGCGCGGCTGGCCTATATCATGGAGCATGACACCAACCCGCCCTTTGGCGCGGTGAAGACCGACACCATGACCCGCTTCACGCTGGTCTACGGTTTCTGATCCTCCGCCAGCAGGAACACCACGGTTCCGCGATATTCGGGGTCGGCGGCAAGGTCAGGCGGGGCAACCCATGTTCCGCCTTCGACCACACCCACCCGGTAAGGCAGCGGCAGATCGCGCAGGCTGGCGAGATAGGCCTCGTAACCGGGAATGGTGTGCCGCCCCTGATAGGTCTGGATCACGACTTCATCCACTGTGCCCGCCAGCGCGATCAGGGCACGCGGATCGCCATGGGCGCTCCAGTCCATCAGCCCGGTGATGGACAGGCGATATTTCTGCGGCAGGTGCTGGCGCAAATCCGCGAGGAACGCTGCATAATCCTCCAGCCCCTGCGTCGCGCTGTCGAAATCCACTTGCAGCCCGACGAGGTTGGACGAGGCATCCCAGCGGGCCATCTCCCTGTCTATCCGGCCCTGCACCCCCGGCCCCCAGTCGAGCGTTTCCACCCGCACAACCAGCCAGATTTCCGCATCTTCAACCCTTGGCGGCGGGCGCAGAGGGACAAAAATATCCGGATCACGCGCGCGCACTTCGCCCGCCAGCGCATAGACGGTCTTCGCCTGATCTAGCGCAGGCGGAGGCTTGACCCCGGCCCACAGGAAGAACGCATCGTGCTGCGCCGCATCGACCCGTGCAGGTGCATCAGCATGCTGATCGCAGCCCGCCAGCGCGAGCGCAGCCCCTACCAGTAATATTTGAGAGATTTTGCCCACTTGCTGTCCGGATAGCGCTTTTTCAGCTCATTGAACCAGGCCGCTCGGGTGCTTTCCGGCACGTCTTCACCCCCGCAGCTATTATTGCCGCTGGGGCCATAGCACCACACGCCGCGATAAAGCGCATAGGCACGATCAGTGGCGCTGGCGCTGCGATTGGCGATGATTTGCTGGTAGAAGCTCTGGCGGGGAATTTCCTTGCCCGTAAAGCCCGGCTGGAAGCTGCCGAGAGAACCTTCTTCCCTCGCGAAATCGCCGATGTAATCGAACCCGTTGAGCCTGTAGAAATCACCGAGGCACAGCATGGCAGAGCTGTTTCTCGGATCTCTCGCCAATGTCTGCACGGTTTGCTTCAGCGCCGGACAGGGATAGCCATCGGAGCTCCTGCCCTTGGTGAAGACACCAGTGTTTACGCTCTCCGCGCGGAGAAATCCGTCCATGAAGCCATCAGTCGGCGCATCGGCGGGCACCATTGGCAGGTCGCGGATGAAGGCATCATATTGCCCATAGGCAAGCTGCTTGCGCATCAGCGTGAACAGGGCAACATCACGCACAAGCTGTGTTTCGCCCTTGTCCTGCGCAATGCGCCGCAACAGCTCCGGGCCAGAGGAATTTTCAGCCAGCAACAGGCGGATCGACGGATCGGTGATCGGCGAGCCTTCGGCAAAGGCCTGTGCCACCTTGTCATTGCGCTCCCAATTGAGCGCCAGCGCCAGTTCCACCAGAGGACGCTGATAGAGCTCGTCCGCACCGCCCAGCACATCCATCCAGAACCCGCCCTCATTCCGGTCGTTCCGCTTGGCCAGCGCCATGCCGCGCAGCATCTGGCGGCTGAATTGCAGCGGGGAGAAACTGTCCTGCCGCGCGGCGTCGGGGATCAGTTCCATGACCTTGCGATAATCCTTCGCCACGTAATAGGCGTGATTGGCGAGCAGGAAGCTGTAGAGGTCCGGGTGATCCCTGAAGATCGGCGCCTGCGCCTCCAGCGCCTCCAGTGTCAGCTCCGGTGGCTCTTCGTCCCATTCATAGGTGCGCATCAGGCGCAGATCGATGGTTGCGACCACCAGCGGATCACTGATCCCGGCAGGGTCGGTATTGTAATCGATCAGCTTGCGATCAGCTTCTTCAATGGTCGAGACAGCATCATAGCTGTCCAGATCAACTGATTTCAGCATGTCAGTATATATCGCCGCCAGCGCAGCCTTGTCGCCCGCCAGCCACAGGGCCCGCCGCTTCAGGCCTGTGGCAGATGACGCATAGAGCCCGTCCGGATATGATTTGAGATAATCCTCCAGCAGCACCAGCGCCTGTTTCGCCGGTTCCCTGGCAGCGGCATCGTCACCTTCAAAGAAGCCCCATTTGTCAAAGGCCGGGGCAATTGCTTCATTCAGCGCAACACGGGCAAGCATGTAGCGTGACGTTTCCGCCACCCAGCCTTCCTTTGAACCGGTCAGTGCCCGATAGGCTTCGCGCGCGGCATCCCAATTTTCCGCATAAAATGCGTTGGAAGCCTTCAGATAGGAGAAATAGTCACGCCCGGCTGTGCTGCTGATCCCCTCTGGCCATTGCGGCTGGCCGGGGCGATCTGCCTGCGAGGGATCGAAAGCATCATTGATTGCCTGCATTCCCTCACAAGTAGCACCAACAGCCTTGCGCGCATCGAGCAGTGCCCTTGCCTCAGCCCCCTTGATCGCGCCTGTGCCCTCGATTGCTCTTGTGAAGCCCAACGTCCCGCCGGGATAGGAGACGCAGCGCGAGCCGTAATAGGGGTTATCGTCGACACTATCGGCGGGTGCGGCGAGGAAGGCCTGCTTGAAGATACCCCAGTCGAAATAGGACCGGCCGTGGCTGCCCTCCCATGAATCAAGCACGGGATAAGTGTTTGCCCCGGCCCCTGCGCCCCGCGCTTCGCGCAGCAGGTAGACCAGATTAATCCGCGTATCATTGCCCGGAGAAATCGCAGCATAGCTGGAACAGCCCAGCTCCGGATTTTCGAGGTTCCAGCTGGGCCAGCAGCCATAATCGCCACTTGCCCCAGCAGGGACCGCAAGCCCCGCCAGCACAGCCCCTGCAGCCACACCTGCCAGCCGAGCCAATTTCCATTGCTGCATGATTCACTTCCTCTAAACCGGAGGGCCAGTGTCCCGCTCCAACGCGAAAAGCGCAAGACCATAGGTTGAGGTAACGCGCAAAAGAAAGGGGCTGCGGGTTCGCGCCCGCAGCCCTCTCCTCTCCAACTCGTGGATTCGCCCCCGCTCAAAAGCGGGGAGCGCCTGATCAATCCTTCAGGAAGTCTGGCATGTGGCCATCGCCACCACCTTCACCACCCCGGTCACGGCCACCGCCGCGGGGGCCACGATCGCGGCCACCACCACGGCCGCCACGGTCGCCATCGCGACGCGGGCGACGATCGCCACGGTCACCGCGCGGTTCACGCGGTTCGCGCGGCGGGCGGGTGTCTTCCAGCTCTTCGCCGGTTTCCTGGTCAACAACGCGCATCGACAGGCGGACCTTGCCGCGATTGTCGATTTCGAGAACCTTGACCTTCACTTCCTGGCCTTCGGAGACAACATCGGTCGGCTTTTCAACGCGCTCGTTCTTCATTTCGGAAACGTGGACGAGGCCGTCCTTGCCACCCATGAAGTTCACGAATGCACCGAAATCGACGATGTTGACGACCTTGCCATTGTAGATCTTGCCGACTTCGGCTTCTTCCACAATGCCTTCGATCCACTTGCGAGCGGCTTCGATCTGGCTGAGATCGCTGGAAGAAATCTTGATGATCCCTTCGTCGTCAATATCAACCTTGGCGCCGGTTTCAGCCACGATTTCGCGGATGACCTTGCCGCCCGTGCCGATCACGTCGCGAATCTTCGACTTGTCGATCTGCATCGTTTCGATACGCGGAGCATGCGCCGAAAGCTCGCTGCGCGATGCGCCCAGCGCCTTCTGCATTTCACCCAGGATATGGGCGCGACCGCCCTTGGCCTGCTCCAGAGCCTTGGCCATGATTTCCTTGGTGATGCCGGCGATCTTGATGTCCATCTGCAGGCTGGTGATGCCCGCTTCAGTACCGGCCACCTTGAAGTCCATGTCGCC
>JAGREF010000105.1 GCA_020446665.1 Sphingomonadaceae bacterium | reverse complement strand
GCGCAGGAAATCTTCGAAGGGCTCAAGGCCTATCGCCATGAAGATGACTCGATCGCGCTGTTCCGGCCCGAAGCCAATGCGCAGCGCTTCAACGCTTCGGCCGAACGGCTGGCCATGCCGACCCTGCCGGAAGAGATTTTCCTTGAGAGCATCCGCCAGCTGCTGGCGGTGGATGGCGACTGGTTCCCCAGTGTCGAAGGCGGCTCGCTCTATCTGCGCCCCTTCATGATCGCGACCGAGGCCTTTCTCGGCGTGCGCCCGGCCAAGCAGTATAAATATCTGCTGATCGCCAGCCCGGCGGGCAATTACTTCAAATCCGGTGCTCCGGCGGTGTCGATCTGGGTCAGCGACTATACCCGCGCGGCGCCCGGCGGCACTGGCGCGGCGAAATGCGGCGGGAATTATGCCGCCAGCCTGGTGCCGACCAAGGAAGCGTTCGAGCGCGGGCATGACCAGGTGCTGTTCCTCGACGCGGCCGAGCATAAGTGGATCGAGGAACTGGGCGGGATGAACCTGTTCTTCGTGTTTGACGATGGCACTATCCGCACTCCGCCGCTGACCGGCACGATCCTGCCCGGCATTACACGCGACAGCCTGCTGGCGCTGGCCCGCGAGGAAGGGCTGAACGTGGTCGAAGAACCCTATTCGCTCGACCAGTGGGAAGAGGATGCACAGAGCGGGAAGCTGATAGAGACCTTCGCCTGCGGCACCGCCGCCGTCGTGACCCCGGTCGCCAGGGTGGAAGGGCGCGAAGTCAACTTCACCATCGGTTCGGGCGGCCCCGGCCAGTTGACGATGAAACTGCGCGAGCGGCTGACAGGTATCCAGCGCGGCACCCATCCCGACCAGCATGGCTGGGTGGTCAAGGTTTAAGGAGCACACAATGTCTGTACCCTCCCACCGCACTGTTCATCCCGCCGTTCACCCGCTCATCACCGGGCGCTGGAGCCCGCGCAGCTTTGATGGCAGCGCCATGCCGCAGGAGGATCTGGAAGCGATCTGCACCGCCGCAGGGCTTGCCCCGTCTGCCTCCAACATCCAGCCATGGACCTTCATCTACGCCCATAATGGCGATGAAAACTGGGACCGGCTGATGGGCCTGCTGGTGGAATTCAATCAGGGCTGGGCCAAGGATGCCAGCGTGCTGATTTTCGCCATCTCCGACACGGTTTCCCGCAAAGAAGGCTATGATCCGCGCCCCAGCCATTCGCATAGTTTCGATACCGGCGCGGCATGGGCGATGCTGGCCCTGCAGGCGCAGCATATGGGCTATCACACGCATGGCATGACCGGCGTGGATTTTGACCGCGCCGCCAAGGAACTGGGCGTGCCCGACGATCACCGCGTGGAAGCCGCCATCGCCATCGGCAAGATTGCCCCGGCAGAGCGCCTGCCCGACGGCCTGCGCGAGGCGGAAATGATTTCCGGCCGCAAGCCGGTGAGTGAAATCATGAAAGCCGGGCGGTTCTGACGCTGCGGGCGGCGGGGGCAAAGCGGCCCTGATATCGACCAAACCAAACCCCCGTCACCCCGGGCTTGACCCGGGGTCCCGCTTGTTTTGAAGCGTTGCAACCGAGTGGCGGAGCAAGGGCGGCTGGGTGAGCATCACGTCGATAGAGGTTGGTCGTTTGTCCGAACTTCTCGTCAAGCAATCACGCTCTGCGCTCAAAGCAAAGTGGGACCCCGGGTCAAGCCCGGGGTGACGAGAGAGGAGTGGTCTGCGCAGATGCCTAAAGGCATTCGGGGTGAGCAGTCCCTCAGTCTAACCCACTCACCTAAGCCACGATCTCGTAACGCTTTGATCCGGGTGAGCGGCACATTTGCTTGGTCGCGCGGGTTTCTTCGCCATCGACGATGATCACATCGACCACGGTCAGGCAGTCTTGCCCCTTGCCGCCTTTGGCATTGTTGCGTCCGACCACTGTGGAACTGCCCGACACGCCTTCGCGGGTGTTGGAATTCCATGAAGCGCTGGAGCCTACATCCGGCTTCTCACCCGCTGTCTCGCTATTGCTGCGCGTCGCGGTCAGTGTTGCTTCGGCGGCCTGCACCTGTTCCTGCGGATCGAGTTTGCAGGCGATGCTTTTGGTCAGCTGGCCTTCCACATCGGGGATTTGCACCCAGGCGCCGACACCGCTCTTGCTGACAGCATTGCCTGCCATCTGCCCGACAACCCCGCCCAGCAGCGCGCCGCCAATACTCTTCTTCTTGCCTTTCGGGCAGCCATCGGAATCGAGGTTGGACGCATCGCGCGTGATCTTTTTCAGGTTCAGCCCGCCAAATTGCGCATGGGCCGGTGCGATCACGAGCGAAACCAGCGCCATGGCCGTTGCCACGCGTCCGGCTATGCCGGTCAAATTCTTGCAATCCATCATGTTCCCTCTCGCAGCCCCCGCATTGAGTGATCGCCCCCTAGCACAGCGATGATCGCCGCGCTTGGTGTTTTACGTCACTTCTCGGGAACATTTTCCGCCAGCTCGGCCAGCCAGGCATCGGCCACTGCATCGCTGGGCGCACGCCAGTCTCCGCGCGGGGAAAGCGCCCCGCCCGCGCTGACCTTCGGCCCATTGGGAATGGCGCTGCGCTTGAACTGGCTGAAGGCGAAGAAGCGCCGCAGGAAACTTTCCAGCCAATGTTTGATGACCGGCATATCATATTGATTTTTCTTCGCTTCGGGGAAGTCAGCAGGCCAAAGCCCTTGCGCCCGATCACGCCAGGCATGCAGCGCGAGGAAGGCCACCTTGCTCGGCCGCTGGCCATAGCGGACGATGTGGTGGAGGAAGAAGTCGTTGAGCTCATAGGGCCCGATCTTCTCCTCCGTGCTCTGGATTGCGCCATCTTCCCCGGCGGGAACCAGCTCGGGCGAGATTTCCGTATCGAGGATCGCGCCCAGCACTTCATCTGTTGCGGCATCGAACTGGTTGGTCCGCGTCGCCCAGCGGATCAGATACTGGATCAGCGTCTTGGGCACACCGGCATTGACCGCATAATGGCTCATATGGTCGCCCACGCCATAGGTGCACCAGCCCAGCGCCAGCTCGCTGAGATCGCCCGTGCCCAGCACGAAGCCGTTATGTTGCCCGGCCAGCCGGAACAGATAATCAGTCCGCAGCCCTGCCTGCACATTTTCAAACGTCACGTCATAGACCGGTTGTCCGTCTGCGAAGGCGTGGCCGATATCTTCCAGCATCTTGGTTGCAGCTGGGCGAATGTCGATTTCGGCCGCTTCGATCTGCAGCGCCTCCATCAGTTTCCACGCATTGGACCTGGTGTGATCAGAGGTCGCAAAGCCGGGCATTGTATAGCCGCGAATATGCGTGCGCGGCAGGCCCAGCCGGTCACAGGCCTTGGCCGCCACGATCAGCGCATGGGTGGAATCGAGCCCGCCCGAAATGCCGATCACGATGCTCTTTGCCCTGGTCGCTTCCATCCGCCGCATCAGGCCATCGACCTGGATGTTGAAGGCTTCGTAGCAGTCCTCGTCCAGCTTGTGCTGGCGATTGGGCACGAAGGGAAAGCGGCGGATAGGGCGGATCAGCCCCTTATCCCCGGCCTTCGCCGCATGGGTGAACCGGATCGTGCGGAAACTGTCCTCGGGCCGCCCTTCATGCTCGGCGCAGTCGTTGAAGGTCTGGTTGCGCATCCGCTCTGCCAGAATGCGGTCGGTATCGACATCGGCGATGCACAATTCGGGGGTCAGGCTGAACCGCTCGCTATCGGCCAGCAGATCACCCATTTCGAAGATCATGCCCTGCCCGTCCCACGCCAGATCGGTGGTGCTTTCGCCGTGGCCGGCGGCGGAATAGATATAGGCGGCGATGGCGCGCGCCGAATGGGCGCGGGCGAGCATGTGCCGTTCATCCGACTTGCCGATAGTGATGTTGGAGGCGGAGAGATTGGCAAGGATGGTGGCCCCCGCCAATGCCCCGCGCGTGCTGGGCGGCAGCGGCGCCCAGTAATCCTCGCAGATTTCCACGAACAGCCGGAAACCGGGCAAATTCTCCGCCTCAAAGATCAGATCGGTGCCGAAGGGAATGTCATCGCGCCCCAGCCGGATCGCCTTGCCGGTGATATTGCGCCCATGAGCGAACCAGCGCTTTTCGTAATATTCGCGGTAATTGGGGAGATAGCTTTTGGGCACCACCCCCAGCACGCGGCCATGCGCCACCACCAATGCGCAATTATACAGCTTGCCATTATGCCGCAGCGGCGCGCCGATCACGAGCACAGGGGTGAGCTGCGCGGCTTCTGCTACCAGATCGAACAGCGCCCGCTCCACCGCGTCAAGCAGCGCATCCTGCAGGTGCAGATCATCGAGCGCATAGGAAGACAGGCACAATTCGGGGCAGATCACTAGATCGACCTGCGCATCATGCGCGCGGCACGCCTCGGCCAGCACCGCATCGCGGTTAAACGCCACATCGGCGGTGCGCACATGCGGCGTGCTAGCCGCCACGCGGACAAAGCCATGGCGGTGGAGATCGTGGAAATCACGGGGCTTGCCAGTCATGGCGTTCTCGCTTGATGTTGGTCGTGTTTCAGGGGGGCTGAGCCAGTCTTCGGGCTGGCAAATGCCCAGTTCGGCCAGCCTGCGCTGCGCCCCGGCGCGGGGGACCTTGCCTTTCGTCTCCCAGCCATAGACAGTGCGGCTGGGCCATGGCCCAGGCACGCCAAATCGCGCACCGAATTCCTCCGCCGACAGGGGCGGATCATGGCTCTCGCGCCAGATGCGGATTTTCTCGCCTGCCCGATGCATAGCCCCTCCAGTATCCTTTTTGGATACCATCTGGCAATAAAGAAAAGCTTGCTTGCACCTGTAACCTTCGCGAGACAATGCGCGTAATAGCTTACAAATTCCCCGGAGGAGGAGCCCGCACATGGCCGATGACAGCTACACCCCGCCCAAGGTCTGGACCTTTGACCCGGAAAATGGCGGGCAGTTTGCCGGGATCAACCGCCCCACCGCCGGCGCCCGCGAAGAGAAGGAACTGCCGCTGGGCGAGCATCCTTTCCAGCTTTATTCGCTGGGCACGCCCAATGGGGTGAAAGTGACCATCATGTTCGAGGAACTGCTGGAAGCGGGCTTTTCCGAGGCGGAATATGATGCCTGGCTGATCAAGATTTTCGCAGGCGACCAGTTTGGCAGCGGCTTTGTTGATCTCAACCCCAATTCCAAGATCCCTGCCCTGCTCGATCGCAGCGGAGCGCAGCCTTTCCGCGTGTTTGAAAGCGGGGCGATCCTGCTGCATCTGGCGGAGAAATTCGACTATTTGCTGCCGAAAGAGAACCCGGCCCGCGCAGAAACGCTCAGCTGGCTGATGTGGCAGATGGGCAGCGCGCCGTTCATCGGCGGCGGGTTCGGCCATTTCTACGTCTATGCGCCGGAGCGCTACAAATACCCCATTGATCGCTATGCGATGGAAACCAAGCGGCTGTTTGACGTGGCCAATAACCAACTGGCCAAAACCGAATATCTGGCAGGCGACTATTCGATCGCCGACATTGCAGCCTATACCTGGCTCGGCAATCTCTATCACGGGGCCTATAAGGGCAGTGACGAATTTCTATCGCTGCATGAATATGAGCATGTCGGGCGCTGGGCGAAGGCGATTGACGCGCGCCCGGGCGCAATTCGGGGGCGGCTGGTCAATACGGGCGCGATGGCAGAACGCCACAGCGCCGCCGATTTTGACGCGGTAGAGGAACGCGGCCTGTTCGATCCGGTGCGCAAACGCGCTGACGTCTGACAGCGGACTTGCGCCGGCGCGCGGGGCCGCTATATGGGCGACCCGTCCGGCGATGCCGGGCACTGCTGGGGTGTCGCCAAGTGGTAAGGCAGCGGCTTTTGGTGCCGCCATGCGCAGGTTCGAATCCTGCCACCCCAGCCATTCTCTCTCATTGGCCCATCAGGGGATTCGAACCTGCTCGCGCAGCGACATGCAGGTTCGGATACGCAGCGCGCAGCGCGAAGTCGTCCACAGGACAATCCTGCCACCCCAGCCACTCTCTTTCATTGACCTATCAGGGGATACCCACCTGCTCGCGAAGCGACACGCAGGTTCGGCTGCGGAGCACGCAGCGCGGAGCTGTCCGAAGAACAATCCTGCCACCTTAGCCAGCCCCTTTCGATAGTTCAGCGGCGGCTTTGCAGCCCACGGCCCAGAGAAATTGTGCCGTTTTCGACACGGTTCACAGAAAACCGACAATTGCCCCGCTGCGCTTCGCAGCTGCATTTGTGCGGTGCAGCAATCAACTTTACGTTACGGTAAAGCAGCGATCCCAAGGGAACGGACCGTCGTTTTCGCAGTTGCACACAAGATCAGGCCCGGAATTGTCCCGTTTTCAGCCACTCATGAGGCGTGACAGCGCGGAAAAAATAGAGGAGTGTGCATCCACAGACGGCAAAAATGCCGCGCAGGGGAATCTGGAGAGGAATTTCATGAAGAGTTTTGCGACAAAGCTTGCCGCATCGCTGGTAGCATCCAGCATGCTTGTACCGGTAGCTGCCTATGCACAGGAGGCCGATGGCCCTGAACTGGGCGAAGATGATGACATCATCATCGTGACGGCAACCCGCCGCGCGGAAGACGTACAAAAGATTCCACTTGCGGTGACCGCTGTCAGCCCGACCCAGCTGGAACGGCAGGGCGTGGTCAATGTGCAGAACATCACGTCGGTGTCGCCCAGCTTCTCCACCTCCAACGCGCAGACCGCCTCTGGCTCGGTCGTGCTGCGTATTCGCGGCGTGGGTACCACCTCCAACAATATCGGCTTTGAAAGCGCCGTGGGCGTGTTCATCGATGGCACCTACCAGTCGCGCCCTGCCGTTGCGCTGAGCGAATTTGTCGATGTGGAACGCGTCGAAGTGCTGCGCGGCCCGCAGGGCACTTTGTTTGGCCGCAACACTTCGGCTGGTGCGCTGAACATCACCAACAAGCGCCCCGACCTGTCCGAATTTGGCGGATTTGCGAATGCGACCTATGGCAATCGTGACCTAATGAGCGTGCAAGGCGCCATCAATGTTCCGGTAGTGCAGGACACAGTCGCTCTGCGCGTGACCGGCGCCTATCGCGAGCGCGATGGCTATTACACGCTGGTGAATGGTACCGGCACGAAGATCGGCGAATCCAACGGCGCAGACCAGTGGCTGGTGCGCGGACAGCTTGGCTGGGAAACGCCGGGCGGGATCAAGGGCCGCATCATTGCAGATTATTCCAAGAGCACTGCCCCCTTCGGCGCGGCGCTGGAAGTGCTGCAATCGCCGGTTGAGACTGCCGGCCTGTTCAATCTGGTCGGCCTGGGCCCGCGCGGCGGCATGGCAAGCCCCGAAGTTGCAGTCAGCCCCTTCGACACGGCAGCCGCACAGCGCGCGGTGGACGCCCGGATTGCGGCCGTCAATTTTGAACCGATCACGCGGATCAAGAATTGGGGCATCACCGGCGAAATCGAAATTCCGCTGGGTGATGCGGCAGACGTGATTTACATCGGGTCCTATCGCAAGTTCAATTCGTTCGAAGCCTATGATTCCGATTTCTCCGGCATCGACGTCTTCAACGTGACCGACAACAGCACCGGCATCAAGACGATGACGCATGAATTGCGCATCCAGGGTGAAGCGATGGGCGGTCGCCTGAGCTGGCTGGTTGGCGGTTACTATTCGGACGAAAAGATCCGCCAGAGCGTCTCCTTCGAACTTGGTCAGGATTATGGAGAGCTGATCGGCGCGCTGTTCTATGTTCCTACATCTGGGGCGCTTGGGGCCAATCCGCTATCAACGCTGACCTTCCTGGCAGGCCAGGGGTTTGTTGATCCGGCCGGGACAACCAACACCAATCTCTATTCTCAGAATAGCAAGAGCTGGTCGATCTTCACGCATAATACATTCGAAATCACTGACAGTCTGGACCTGACTGTCGGCCTGCGCTGGTCGGATGAAAGTAAGGACGGCTCCTTTGCTCAGGGCAATAACAGCAATGCAATTTGCCCTGCGATCCTTGGCGCGCTGTTCACCCTGCCATCCACTGTGGTAGGCACACCGGGCAGCAACACCTTTAGTAACATCTTCGGCACGGGCTGTTTCGCTTTCACGGCACCGGCTGATCTGCCGCAGGCTGCTTTCCTGCCATTGCCGCGCACCTTCAGCGGTAAGTTCAAGGATGATGAGCTGATCTATACGGTCAAGCTCGGCTATGAATTTGCCGTGCCGGTGAATGTCTATGCCAGCTTCACCCATGGCTACAAATCGGGCGGCTTCAACCTCGACAGCACAGCTGCCGTTGGCGGCGCTGATCCGCGCTTCGCTTCGGAAGAGGTCGATGCCTATGAAATCGGCCTGAAGGCCAAGCTGCTCGACAACGCCGTGCTGCTTAATGTCGCTGCATTCCGGGAAGAGTTCAGCAACTTCCAGGTTCTGGAATTCACCGGAGCGCAGTTCAGAACCTTCAACGTACCAAAAGCCAACACACAGGGCATCGAAATCGAATCAACGATCAAACCCAGTGACAATCTTACGTTTAATCTGGGCCTGACTTATACTGACGCGTCCTATCCAGATGATTGTGCTGGCACTCAGACTTCACCAAATGTGGTGGGCCTGTGTGGCAATACACTCACCAACGCCCCCAAATGGGTCAGCATAGCCGGGGCGACCTATACACGCGATATTGGGACGAACATGAAGATGTTCCTGAATGGCCAAATTCGCATGGAATCGGATCGCCGCACATCAACACCCGCGATTATCACACCATCTGACTCGACAGTGGCAAACAACTTTGGCGGTGACGTCTTTGCTGCAGTAGCGGCCGCAGCACCCAATCCGTTCGACGAGCAGGATGGCAATGTGAAGATCAACCTGCGCGCAGGTATCTCTTCCATCGAAGACAGCTGGGGCATTGAAGCCTTCGTGACCAACCTCACCAATGAAATCACGCGCGGCGTGACCATCAACACGGTGCTGCGTTCCGGTTCGCGTTCGGCCTTCATTCAGGAGCCGCGCTCCTACGGCATCACTCTGCGGGGCAAGTTCTGATCCGCATTGTGACTTGCTGAATACCCAAATCAGGCAGGCGGGCCCTTTGCGGGGTCCGCCTGTTCTGTTTCTGACTGACTGAACTGACTGGAATCACGCTATGTCCCTCACCCGCCCTGCCGCAACCATCGCCATGGCTCTGGCACTGATCGCCAATGCTCCGGCCAGCAACCGCACCGCGACGCTGAACCAGTCTGTCGCCAGCCAGCTGCCGCTGACTGACCAGCAGGATTATGACGATGCGATGCGCGGCAAGCTGGCGGAGCTGGACGAGGATATCCTCAACGAGGACGGCAGCCTGTCCTGGCCCATCAAACGGTTCGATTTCCTGGCAGAGCCTCCCGCTGACACGGCCAATCCCTCGCTCTGGCGGCAGAGCCGCCTCTCGGCGATCCATGGCCTGTTCGAAGTCATGCCCGGCATTTACCAGGTCCGCGGCTATGACCTGTCGGTAATGACCCTGATCCGCGGCAAGACCGGCTGGATTGTGGTTGATCCGCTGCTCACCCCTGCCCCGGCCAAGGCCGGACTGGCGCTGGCCAACAAGACGCTGGGCAAATTGCCGGTGGTGGCAGTGATCTATACCCACAGCCATGCTGACCATTTCGGCGGTGTGCGCGGGGTGACCAGCGCGGAAGATGTAGCCTCAGGCAAGGTCCAGATCATCGCTTCCTACGGCTTTATGGCGGAAACCGTGGGCGAGACAGTGCTGGCCGGTACCGCCATGAACCGCAGGGCCCAGTTCCAGTTCGGTGCGGGCTTCCCCGCCGGGCCGCAGGAAGTGATCGGTTCAGGCCTCGGCCCCGCCCTCTCTGTCGGCCCGATCGGGCTGCTCCCGCCGACGCTGGAATTGCCTGAAGGCGGCGCAACCATGGATATTGATGGCGTGACCTTCGAATTCATGGAAGCGGGCGGGACAGAAGCGCCCGCCGAACTGGTCTTCTACCTGCCGCAATATCGCGCCTTGCACAGCGCCGAAGTAGCGACCCGCAATTTCCACAATGTGCTCACTCCGCGCGGTGCGCTGGTGCGTGATGCGCTGAAATGGAGCCGTGTGATCGACGATATGCTGGTCCGCTATGGCAGCAAGAGTGACGTGATCCTCGCCTCGCACCACTGGCCCGCATGGGGCACGGACCGCGTGGAACAGCGGCTGCGCAACCAGCGCGACATGTATCGCTTTGTCCATGACCAGACGCTGCGCATGGCCAATCAGGGTGCCACCATGGATGAAATCGCCGAAGACATTGGCGAACCCGATTTCGCTGCCGAGGATTTCGGCACGCGCGGCTATTACGGCACTTACAAGCACAATGCGAAGGCAGTCTATCAGCGCTATTTCGGCTGGTGGAATGGCGTGCCTGCCGATTATGACACGCTGCCCAAGACAGAAGAAGCGAAGAAATGGGTCGAAGCGACCGGTGGCAGCAAGGCCATGCTGGCCAGGGCGCAGGCTGCCTTTGATGCAGGCGAATATCGCTGGGCGGCCACGCTGGGGCAGAAACTGGTCTATGCCGAACCCGAAAATCGCGCCGCACGCGACCTGCTGGCGAAAATCTACACTCAGCTGGGCTATCAGGCCGAAGCGGGGACATGGCGCAATATCTACCTCGTCGCAGCCAGTGAATTGCAGCGCGAGAAACAGCCCGATGTCCCTGATGTTACATCGCTGGCCCTGATTGCTTCGATCCCCACAGCCGATCTGTTCGATGTGCTGGCCAGCCGCTTCAATCCGGCAAAGATGCGCGGCGAAGAGGCTGTTCTGCTGTTCACCATGCCCGATACCGGAGAGAGCATCACCGTCGACCTGCGCAAGAGCGTGATGTTCCCGCGCAAGGGCAGTATCGACGATTTCTCAACCCGCCTGACCATCAACCGGGCAGACTTCAACCTGCTCCTCGCGCAGCAGGCCACTTTGCCAGAGCTGGTGCAGGCGGGGAAAGCAAGCATTGAGGGGGATCCGGCGCATCTGGCCAATATGTTCGGCGCGCTGGATACACCCAAGCCGCAATTCCCGATCGTGACCCCCTAGCGGCATCGGCACGACACATGCTGGCGGGCTGACAGCAAGGTCCGGATGCCCGCCAGCCACCCCCGGTGACTATCCGGAATTGCGCCGGTCTTCGCACCAATTGGCGCAGCCGGGCCGCAACCTCCCTGATCGGGCTCTAACCGGACGATAGGTATTCGCTTTTGTCCTGCTTTCCCTGCGCTCGAATCCTTCGCGGGAACCAGCTTGCCCGCGTAGAATTGTAAGCAACTACTCGTATTCTCGAAAAAGGGCTATCAGGTCTGGCTGGTGCTGTTGCTGAGCCTGAATTTCGGCATCCCGTTCTTTGACCGGAAGGCGGCGAATTTCATGATGCCCCTTATCGCCAAGCCCGGTGAAGAGGGCGGGCTGGGCCTCACCAATCTGCAGATTGGCCTGCTTTCCTCCGGCCTGTCGCTCACCTGGGCATTGTCGGGCATGGCGGTGGGGCCGCTATCGGACAAGCTCGGTTCGCGCAAGCCCATTGTCGTGATTGCCACATTCGCCTTCTGCGCCTGCTCAATGCTGTCGGGCCTTGCGGGCAGCTTCCTGCTGCTTTTGGGTGCACGGCTGCTGATGGGCATTGCTGAAGGCGGCGTGATGCCGGTCAGCCATGCGATGATCGTGTCCGAAGTAGAGCCCAAGCATCGCGGCCTTGCCATGGGCGTGGGGCAAAATCTCGGTTCCAACCTGCTCGGCTCCACCGCTGCCCCGCTGATCCTTGTGCCGATTGCGACCTATTTCGGTTGGTCGCTGAACGGCATTTTCCCGCTGTTCATGGCCACTGTCCCGGCGGAAAGGGTCGATCCAAGGCTGACCGCATCGCTGACAGGCGTGGTCTTGGGCCTGGGCGAAGTGATCGGCGGGGTTGGCAGCCCCTTCCTCGCCGGCGCGCTGGCCGACATGTATGATCTGACTGCACCGATGTGGCTGCTGGTTGTGCTGACGCTGGTCGCCCTTGTCGCGTCCATGTTCTTGCGCGATAGTTCCCCGGCTTTGTCGTCACCCCGATGACGCAGCACTGGGCCGACAGCAAGGATTTCACTGACATGTTCTTCCAGCACAATATCTCGGGCCGCTGCGCCCAGCCGGAGGAAATGGCAGGCACAGTGAAGCATTTGCTGAGCGACGATGCGAGCTTTGTGAACGGGGCGATCTGGACCATCGACGGCGGCCAGACCACGCATTGACTTGCCGCCTTCTGGCGCCGTGCTAACTTGCGCTGGTGGCCAGTTTCGACACGATCGCGCGCCAGCACCGGGCCAATGTGCTCGCCATGGGCGGGAGCGAAGAGCTCGCGCAGATCAACCGCGCGCCGCAGCATGATGGCAACAGCCATGTAGAGCCTGCGCGCGATGGCGGCTGGATGCTGATCGTGACCGATCGCGGCCAGAAATATGAGCGCACCCATTATGCCAGCGATGGCGATCTGCTGTACCGCCTTGGCAGCGGCGCCGCCTTTCGCCTTGCCTGCGATCACGAGCTGGCCAACCGGGTGGAAGGGCAGGATTCCCGCCGCCTCCTGTTCACCCGTCAGCTGGATCTGGTCGGGCGGGTCTCAGGTGAATGGCGCGAACGGCTGGCGGCAGAGATTGGCGCGATCCTGGCCAGCACACCCTATTCCGACGAGCCGGTGGAAGTGCTCAATGCCAAGCATCCTGCGCTGGGCTGGCTGGTCGTGAGCGCGGTGGTGGGCGGCTTGCTGCTGGTATGGGCACTGGCGCATCTGCCGCTATGGTTCGCCTATGATATGGAGCGCGACCTTGCCGCGCGCGGCCTGCCGCTGGAAGCACAGGTCACCGACAGCAGCACATCGCGCCCAAAAATCGGCACGACCTATCACCTGGGCTACAGCTATCAGGTTGATGGCAAGCTCTATGACACCAGAGTAGTGGTGAGCGAGGCCATCGGCAAGGGATACTCGCCGGGGCAGACGGTTCCGATCCGCTATGATCCTGCCTTGCCCGAACGGTCTCTGGTGGTCGGCAATGACCGGTTTGAACGCTTGCTGATGATCATCGGCGCAATCGATGCCTTGCTCGCCTTCCTGATACTGGGCGGGCTGTGGCGGCATATTCGGGGGCGCACCAGACAAAATTAGGTGAATTCGCAAACCTGTGCTAGAGCGCCGCTGCTGACGTCGAAATTTGCGACGGACTTCGAAATTTGCGACCCGCCGCTTGCCGTTTTCGGCCCCGGCGTAAACCAGACGACGGCTTCCTTTCATCGGACGATTTGATGCACGACCGCCGCGCATGTCGCGGGGCGGCAATGACTTGTTCTTGAAAGGAACACCCATGTCAAAGACTGGCACCGTAAAATTCTTCAACACCGACAAGGGCTATGGTTTCATCCAGCCCGACGATGGTTCTTCGGACAGCTTCGTCCATATTTCGGCCGTGCAGGCTGCAGGCATGACCACGCTCGATAAAGAGCAGCGCCTGAACTACGAAGTCGAAACCGGCCGCAATGGCAAGGAAAGCGCCGTCAATCTGTCGGCTGCTGACTGATTCAGGGTTCGGGGCGGCATGCTGTGCCGCCCCGCCCTCCAATCCTGCATTCCTGCTGACCGGGAGCGAACCGTGGCTGTCACTTACGAATTCTACGAACTCCGCGCGAATGAGGCCGCCGCTGCCGCGGCCAAGGCAACCCTGAACAATGTCCGTGAACGCGAATTGCGCGCGGAAAAGACCTGGCGCGATCTCGCCAACCAGTCACGCGCGGTTGCGACCCAGCGGCAAAAGCTGGAAAGCGAAAAGGCCGCCGAACGCGAGCGCGTTGCAGATGCTGCGCAAGCTGCCACTCCGGAATTGATCCCCGAAACGGCCAGTTGGACCAACTGACTCAATTGCCGATCACGCGATGCCGGATTGGCCCGGCGCGATGATATGGCTGGGGGCCTTGCGCCCTACTCCTCCGCAGGCTCCACCGCGCACAGCAGCGCTTCGACCTGCACCTGCGACCCTGCGCTGACGGAGAGGCCGGTGACAGTGCCATCGAACGGCGCGGTGAGCGCGTGTTCCATCTTCATCGCCTCGAGCACCATGAGGCGCTGGCCTGCGGTGACTTGATCGCCCTCGGCCACATCGACCGCGATGACCTTGCCCGGCATGGGGGCGAGGATAGCACCATCGGCGGCGGAGGCTTGGCCGGTGCCGCGTTCGCGTGCGAAGCTGACCTCGTAAGCCGCGCCCCGCTCAAAGAGGAAGATTTCGCCATCAGGGTTTCGCTCTGCCCAATCACCATGTGTGGTGGGCAGGCTGGCCACGTCCTCGAAATCGCTACGGCCATCGATGGAAATCTTGTAGCGCTCGCCCTTATCAATCGGAGCAACTTCAAGCTGCCTTAGTTCGCTTGCGACACGCATTGCGATGCGGGCCGGTGCAAGGTCAGCGTTGAGGCGGAACCCGAACAATCCGTCTGGCGCCGCCAATTGATCCTTGCCGTAGCGGTTGGCCTCGAATTCTTCGATCCGCCAACTGGCCGCCGCCAGTTCGACCGCTGGCGAGGGCGATGCTTCGAGCAAGCTGTCGCCTTTGGCTGCGATAAGCCCAGTATCCAGCCTTGCTTCGCGAAACTCATTCATCTCGAGTAGGTTGACGAGGAAGGCGGCGTTGGAGCGAACCGGATAGACTTCAACCGAAGCGCAGACTTCGGCGAGGTCATTGATCGCAGACAGTCGATCATCGGCATGAACGACCAGCTTAGCGATCATCGGGTCATAGTACGGCGAAATTTCGCTGCCCTCATCGACCCCGGTTTCTATCCGCCCGACTTCGCCAAGATTGAAATGATCGAGCCGCCCCGTGCTCGGCAAAAACCCCTTGGCCGGGTCCTCTGCATACAACCGAGCCTCAATCGCCCAGCCGTTGATGCTCAGCTCCTCCTGTTTCAGCGGGATTGGCTCGCCGCTCGCCACGCGCAGCTGCCATTCGACCAGATCGACGCCGGTGATTTCCTCGGTCACCGGATGCTCCACCTGCAGCCGGGTGTTCATCTC
>JAGREF010000104.1 GCA_020446665.1 Sphingomonadaceae bacterium | reverse complement strand
ATCGGCTTGTCCGGATCGCGCAGGCCCGCGCGGCTGAGCTTCATCGCGGTGGACAGACGATGCACGGCGGCATCCTGGCCGAACACGACATGCTTCAGGTCGCGCTCAAGATTTTCCAGCGCTTTCTTGTCGTCCTTGCTCACCGATTTGGGCGGGATGCGCGCCATGGTCGCGATGACCTGCTCGATCTCCCGCGCGGTGATCTTCTTCTTGCGGCGGCTGGGCGGCACCAGCATCTGCATCGCGCCCACTTCGTCGATCACGTCAATCGCCTTGTCGGGCAGTTTGCGGTCGTTGATATAGCGCGCCGACAGTTCCACCGCGGTCTTGAGCGCATCGGGCGTATATTTGACCTTGTGATGCTCTTCAAAGGCGGTGCGCAACCCGCGCAGGATCTTGATCGTATCCTCCACGGTGGGTTCATTGACATCAATCTTCTGGAACCGGCGCAGCAGCGCGCGATCCTTCTCGAAATGGTTGCGGAATTCCTTGTAGGTGGTCGAACCGATGCAGCGGATCGTCCCCCCGCTCAGCGCAGGCTTGAGCAGATTGGATGCGTCCATGGCCCCACCGCTGGTCGCGCCAGCGCCGATAACCGTATGAATTTCATCGATAAACAACACCGCATGCGGCATTTTTTCAAGTTCGGAGACGACTTGCTTCAGCCGTTCCTCGAAATCACCGCGATAGCGTGTACCCGCCAGCAATGCGCCCATGTCTAGCGAATAGATAACGGCTTCTTCCAGCACTTCGGGCACGTCTTTTTCGACGATCTTGCGCGCCAGCCCTTCGGCAATGGCGGTTTTGCCAACGCCAGGATCGCCGACATAGAGCGGGTTGTTCTTGCTGCGGCGGCAGAGGATCTGAACCGTCCGGTCCACTTCCGGCCCGCGACCAATCAGCGGGTCAACCTTGCCGGCAAGCGCCTTCGCATTGAGGTTGACGGTGAACTGGTCGAGCGCGGTTTCCTTCTTGTTGGGATCGCTTGTCTTTTCTTCCGCCTGCGCTTCATCCGCGCCCTGTGGCGGCTTGGATTCGAGCTGTTTGCCGCCCTTGCCAATGCCGTGGCTGATATAGCTGACAGCATCGAGGCGGCTCATATCCTGCTGCTGCAGGAAATAGACGGCATAGGAATCGCGTTCGCTGAACAGCGCGACCAGCACATTGGCGCCGGTCACTGTATCCTTGCCCGATGACTGCACATGCAGGATCGCCCGCTGGATCACCCGCTGGAACCCGGCGGTGGGTTGCGGGTCCGCGCCGTCGTCGGTCTTGAGCGACTGATATTCCTGATCGAGATATTGCTTTACCACTTCGCCCAGCTCGGCAGTGTCCACGCCGCAGGCATTCATCACCTGCGCGGCATCATCATCGTCGATGAGAGCCAGCAGCAAATGCTCCAGCGTGGCATATTCATGGTTACGCTCGGCTGCGTTGGTCAGCGCGTTATGGAGCGTTTTCTCAAGGTTTTGCGCGAAACTGGGCATTCAGCGATCTTTCCATATGGAGAGGGAATTCTCCCTTGCGAGAGAATATGAACGAACAGGGTTAACCAAACCTATATGGGGCCGCGGGGGAGGATTGCGACCCGGCTGCGTCAAGAGGCTGGCTTCCCGAACAGGGCATCGGCAGCGGCCCGATGGGCGGCAGCTTTGGCCCCATGCGCTTCAACCCGTGCAATTTCCGCTTTCAGCAATTCCACCCGCTCCGCCAGCTCGTCTTGCGAATAGGGGGAAAGGTCCTCCTTGCTGAGGAGGCTCGCAGCATCGCCTTTGCGGCGCGGGCGGTCTTCTTCGTCCATTGGCAGGCAAGATGGCTAGTCAACAGGCTTGCTGTCAATGGGGGCCGCCTGTTATTCACTGCACCGCAGCACAGATTGTCACTTCACGGCAACAGGGGGACTTTTCGGCATGGCGCATTTGCCTGCGACAATGACGGCGATTGGCTTTGACGCGCCCGGTGGGCCAGATGTCTTGCGCCCGGAAATATTGCCGCTGCCAGTGGCGGGGCCGGGGGAAGTGCTGATCCGGGTCAGCCATGCAGGGGTGAACCGGCCCGATGTGATCCAGCGTCAGGGTTTCTACCCGCCACCGCCCGGCGCATCGCCGATTCCCGGGCTGGAAATTGCCGGCGAAGTGGTCGCGCTGGGCGATGGCGTGGAAGCGGCGCTGCTGGGGCAGCAGGTCTGCGCGCTGGTGACGGGCGGGGGCTATGCCGAATATTGCCTTGCCAGGGCAGACCATTGCCTGCCCGTGCCAGAGGGCCTCACCATGGCAGAGGCAGCCGCCCTGCCGGAAACGCTGTTTACCGTGTGGCACAATGTGTTCGAACGTGGCTGGGCGACAGAGGGTGAAACGATGCTCGTCCATGGCGGGACCAGCGGGATCGGCACGATGGCGATCATGCTGGGCAAGGCCTTTGGCCTCACTGTGATCGTGACCTGCGGCAGCGAAGGAAAATGCGATGCCGCGCTGAGCATCGGGGCGGATCACGCGATCAATTACCGCGACAAGGATTTTGTCGAAGAGATCAGGGCGATCACCGGCGGCGCGGGGGTGGAACTGGTGCTGGACATGGTCTCGGGCGACTATGTCGCGCGCAATCTGGCCTGTCTGAAGGAAGACGGCCGCCATGTGACCATCGCCGTGCTTGGCGGGCTGAAGGCGGAAATCAACATGGCGCTGGTGATGGGCCGCCGCCTGACGCTGACCGGATCGACTTTGCGGGCGCGCCCGGATGAATTCAAGGCGCTGCTGACTCAGGAAATCGCGCAGAATGCGTGGCCGCTGGTGGAAGAGGGCAAGCTACGCCCGGTAATGGATCGCAGCTTCCCGCTGGCTGAAGCTGCCGCCGCCCATGCGCGGATGGAAGCAGGCGACCATATCGGCAAGATCGTGCTGGAAATCGGCAATGGCTGACGCGCTCACCCTCCACGAAGATCCGCGCAGCGGGAATTGCTACAAGATCCGGCTGACGGCGGCGCTGCTGGGCCTGCCGCTGGAGCGGGTGCAATATGACATATTGAAAGGCGAAACCCGCACCCCCGCATTCCTCGAAAACGTGAACGGCAATGGCCGGATTCCCGTGCTGCAGGTGGGGGATCGCTTTCTGCCGGAAAGCAATGCCGCCTGCTGGTTTCTCGCGGAAGGCAGCGCGCTGATACCTGCGGACCGCTTCGCCCGGGCCGATATGCTGCGCTGGATGTTCTTCGAGCAATATAATCACGAACCCAATATCGCGACCCTGCGTTTCTGGTTCTATTATGTGGGTGAAGCGAATCTCTCTGCTCAGCAGCGCGAACAGATTCTGCCCAAGCGCATGGCGGGGGAGGATGCACTTGGCGTGATGGACCGGCATCTGGCGGAGCGCGAATGGTTTGCAAGGGATGCGCTCTCGCTCGCCGATATCGCGCTCTACGCCTATACGCATGTGGCAGAGGCCGGTGGTTTTACCCTGCGCGATTATGACCATGTCTGCGCCTGGATCGACCGGGTCGCCTCTGCGCCCGGCTATGTGCCGATGGACTGACGCACAAGCGTCGCAATTACGCCGAAGCGTCACCAATCTGTGAGTCGGTTGTAACAAAACCCTGCCAAGACTGCCCAGCGACAGGCAGTTAAGCAGGATGGCCAGCCATGGCGGACAGTCGCCCTTCGAATTTCCTTCCCGATGAGCTGGTGCCCATAGCCACCAATATCGCCAGCCTGCCCGCGCGCGGGCTGACCGTGCCGGAGCCGCAAGGGCGCCAGCGCCGCAAATTCCGCACGATCTGGATCAGCGATGTCCATCTGGGGACCAAGGGCTGCAATGCCGATCTGCTGATCGACTTTCTCGATTCGACCGATAGCGAGACGATGTATCTGGTCGGCGACATTATCGATGGCTGGCGGCTGAGGAAGAAATTCTACTGGCCCGCTTCGCATAATGATGTGGTCTGGCGCGTGCTCAAGCGCGCAAGGCGCGGCACGCGGATTGTCTATGTGCCGGGCAATCATGACGAATTCCTGCGCCAGTTTACCGGCATGAACTTTGGCGGCGTGGAAATCCGGCGCGCGGCCTTCCACGATACGGCGGATGGACGGCGGCTGATGGTGCTGCATGGCGACGAATTCGACACAGTCATGCTCGCGCATCGCTGGCTCGCCTTTGTCGGGGATGCGCTTTACCATGTGATGATGGGGCTCAACCATTGGGTCAATCTGGTCCGGCGCAAGCTTGACCTGCCCTATTGGTCGCTATCCAAAATGGCCAAGCACAAGGTCAAGAACGCGGTCGAGTTCATCTCCCAATATGAAGAACTGGTCGCCCGCGCCGCGCGCGAAAGGGGGATCGACGGGGTGGTCTGCGGCCATATCCACACCGCTGAAATCCGCGATTTTGACGGAGTTGCCTATTATAATGACGGCGACTGGGTGGAAGGATGCACGGCGCTGGTCGAACATTTTGATGGCCGGATGGAAGTTCTCCATTGGCCAGAAGAGATTGCGAAGCGCGAAGCTGAAGAAGCCGAATTCCAATCTGCGCGGGCCAGCGAGTCCGCGAAGGAGGCAGCATGAACTTTCCGCTCCCCCTCGCTCTGCGCGGCGAACTGGCACCGTTTGACTTCCCGCCATTTGCCCAGCCAGAACCCCGGCCAGAACCCCGGCCAGAACCTCGGCCAGAACCATTGCATGTGGTGATTGTTACCGATGCCTGGTTCCCGCAGGTGAACGGCG
>JAGREF010000103.1 GCA_020446665.1 Sphingomonadaceae bacterium | reverse complement strand
GGTTGAGATAGGATTCGGGCATGAAGCCAGCCAGCGCGTCCTCGGCGCAGCGTGTGGCCATGCCGGTGGTGAAAGTGAGCGGTGCCTGCTCTACCGATCCGTCACAGGCCAGCGCCACGATCTGCGCGCCCAAACCGATACCGATGATAGGCAGCCCGCTCATGAAAGCGGCGCGGGCGAGGGCGACTTCTTCTTTCAGCGTGGGCAGGTCGCGTTCCCCGGCGCTGCCCCAGGGGCCGCCACCCAGCAGGATCAGCCCGTCGCCGATCAGTTCAAAGGGCGGCACCTTGCCCGCCTCGGTAAAGGGGCGGTGATAGTGGAAGCGGATCCGCCGCCCCTCCAGATGATCCTCGATCAGGCCGAGATAGTCGGCGGAAGTGTGCTGAATGACAGTGAGCTGTTTCATGGGGCGGCGTCGGCAATCGCGTCAGAGAAATCAGCCGGGGTAAGGCCGAGCATGGAAATGGCCGGATCGGCGAAGAACGCCTCCACCTTGGCCGGAACATCGGCCAGCTGCGCCCAGCGCAATTGCGATTCCAGGTCGAGCAAGGCGCGGGTAGGGGTGACGAAGACATCGCCGACAAACAGCACTTCGCGGATGCGATTGTCCTGCTGGCCATCGACGCGGAGATAGGCAGTGAGATTACGCGCCGCATTCTGCCCGGCGAACACTCCGGCCTCCCGGGCAGGATCGCAGATTTCAGCGACGAATTCTTCCCTGCCGATTTCCTCGTCAAAGGCCTCTTTCGCCAGTTGTTTCTCGCGTTCGGAAAGCTCCTCCGGCACGGCTTCTATGTCGAGCACTTCGGCCAGCCCTTCCAGCAGGGCCGCCTTGACCGCTTCGAGCGAGGGCATCTCGCCCAGTTCGGCCTTCAGTGATGTCACCCGCGCACCTGCATCAGCCAATTGCCGCTTCTCCAGCTTGGCTTGCGGGACATTGAGCACCGCCATCATCGCCGCCGGGTCTATGTCGAGGATCACTGTCCCCTGAAAGATGAGGATATTGCCGTCAAAGAAACCGCCCGTGCCGGACACTTTGCGGCCTTCGATCTCGATATCGTTGCGCGGGCGGAAGCGGGCATCGACGCCGAGCTTTGAAATCCCTGCCGCGATGGCAGTGCAGATTTTTTCAGTCACGTCCGGCAAAGTGGCCGTGCCCAGCACGCGCCGGTCACACACCAGTGCCCAGCCGAGCTGCCCTTCGTCCATGAAGATCGCCCCGCCGCCGCTCATCCGGCGCACGGTCTGCACCCCGCGCTCGCGGCAGGCTTCGAGATTGAGTTCCTGCGCCAGATCCTGGTGCCGTCCGATCAGCGCGCAGGGCTCGAATGTGATGAAGCGCAACGTGTCGCCAATCTCGCCCGCCAGCCGGGCTTCGATCAGCGCACTGTCGAGCGCGATATTCTCGCGCCCGCTCAGCCGCCCTGCATCAACAACGCGAAACCGCGCCGCCATCAGAGGCTCTCGAACTCCTCGCCGGGCTCATATTCCTCGCCCGGGCGCGTCCGGCCAAGCTGGCTGCGGATCTTCTTCATATGCGCCCCTTCCGGCTGGAAAGGATAGCTGGCAATGTCGGAAACCGGGCTGTCGCCATAGGGGCGGTCACAGGCGGAGATATCTTCCTGGAACTTGCCCGGGCAGCCGCTGGTGCGGAATGCAATCCCGGTATCTATGATCATGTCCACTTCGCCGCTGGGCAGACCGTAATCCATCACGCGGCCCTGATCGTCGAAGCGCATATTCTCGACACGGGCACCGCAATAATCGATCATGTAGCGGGCCAGCTGCACCCGCCGCCACTGATCGCGCGGGGTGGGGGGCAGGTGATCCATCAGGCTGCCCTTTTCCGGGAAGAAGCAGAACAGATGGCTGTGGCCACCCATATCGACCAGCTTCTGGATGAGGCTGAGCGCTTCGAATTCAGTTTCGCCCATGCCGATAATGACATGCGCGCCGAATTTCTGCGCCCCGAAAATGTCCCGCGCATCCTCCAGGATTTCCCAGTATTTCTTCCAGTTGTGGGGCGATTGCACGCCCTTGCCGCGGGTCCGGTCAAAGATTTCCGGGGTCACGGCGTCGAGTGCGACGGTGCAGATGTCCGCGCCCATATCCTTCAGCCGCACCACGTCAGCGCGCTGCATGGTGGTGGGATTGGACAGGATCGAGACCGGGATATCATCGGGCGAGACATGGTCGGTCCAGGTCTTCAGAACGGTGAAGGTATCCTCATCCGATTTGGGATGGGTGATCATGGAGATGCACATGCGGTGGAACGGGCTGTTGGCCCCGTCACGCCCCACGATCTCGGCAATCTGCGCCATGGGCACGGCGGGCCAGTCCACCCGGATGAAATTGCGATCGGCATAGTCGCGGTCAGCCTCACGGTGGCGGGCCAGCCCGCAATAGGCGCAATTGGCGCGGCACCCTTCGGGATAGGTCAGCAGCAGATTGAGACAGCGGGTGCAGGAACAGCCATGCATGCTGCCCGGCATCAGCCCCAGCGTCATCGCCGCCGCCGTGCTGATCTGCACATATTCGGGCGAGGTCATGGCCGGGGTCTGGATATTGTTATTGGGCAGATAGACGCCATTGGGCGACACGGAATTGCTCTTCACCCGTCCGCCATTTTTCAGCTCGTTCGGGATCATGTCGGGCACGCGCGGCTGCATGATCGCCGCAGGGTTGAAATCGGCGCCATTCGGGCCTGTTGCAGCGGGTTGTGCAGTCTCGTTCTTGAGGCAGCTCATTACGGTAATTCTCCCAGCCTATCTGTCTCAGGCCGCCCGCTTACGCGGCGCAGGCCACTTTGCGGGCGTCGGCATTATCGCCGCCGGTCTGGCCCAGCTTGATTGAGCAACATGCGTGCTCCTGTTCGTAACTCCGCCCGATGGCATTGGCGACGGACACCGCCCCGTCTGCGGGGAAAGCGATCCCGTCCAGCCCCGCCATCACGGCATAGGCATCGGTCACGCGCTTGTGCATTCCCGGCGGGCGGGCACAGCCCAGCAGCACTTTCTTGTCTGCCAGCCGGGTGCGCGCTTCCAGGAAAATCTTGCCGACATCGCCGGTTGACGGGACCTTGAACGTGCCCGGCTTGGCATAGAAAGGCATGATCACCACCAGCACCAGCGCATTGATGTCATAGCGGGCACAGATATCCAGCGCGTTGGCTTCGCCTAGCAGCTCGCCATAATGCAGGCCCACCACGATATGCGGGCTGACTTCCATATTGGTGGCGGTCAGCGCGGCCAGCGTCTTTTCGAAATCCTCCACCGGACGGTCAAGATTATAGACCTGGTTGATCGTTTCCTGCGCGCCGATGACATCCATCATGGCAGTGTCCACACCGGCGGATTCCATCCGCTTTGCCGCCGCTTCGTCAAGCAGGGCGGTATGGATAGCCACTTTGAGATGGGGGAATTCACGCTTCAGCTTTTCCACCACCGGCAGATAGCGTTCGTAACGGATTTCATTCTGCCGGTTGGACCCGCCGGAAAGCAGGAAACCCTTAAAATTCTGCAACAGGATCAGATCGCGGACCTTCTGTTCCAGCATGTCGGGGTTGGTTGCCGGGATCATCGGTTCGAGGATCTTCTTCTGGCAATGGTCGCAATTAAGCGCACAACCGCCCGCCGTGATCGAAAAGGCGGGGAAGCTGTTCTTGCCGCAGCCGGACAGCTCGTCGCTCTCATATTCCTTGAAGGTCGGAGTTGAGAATCGGATCGAACGACCGAGCACCTTGTCTGCGCGCGCTTCCATCGCGGCGACCAGTCCGGCATCGAACACCGCATCTTCCAGCGGTTCGATCATCTGCAATTGTTCCATCCAGCGCAATGGACTCTCCCTTTCCTTCGCCCGGAAAGGCAAAGTTATACATTAGTCTTTCCTAATGTATAGGGCGCTCTCGCAGATCGCGTTCGGTATCAGGCAAAGCCGTGAACAGCGCGCAAATGCTGGACCAGTGCGGCCAGCTCCGGCCGCACTTCACCTGCTTGCAGCGGATCACCAAGGCTTTGGAGCCAGTGATCCTCCACTTCGTCTTCATCGACCAGATCCGAATCGAAACCGGCAAAAATCGCCCGCGCGCCCTCGGGCAAGTTGTCGGGCCAATCACCTGCGGAGAGCAGGCCCCACAGGCCGGCCCAGCACCTCACGGTGGTCCAGGGATTATATCCGCCGCCGCCCAGCACGACACTGGCTGCGGGCAGGGCGCATAATTCCAGCACGGCATGCCACAGCGCATTGTTGCTCAGTTCCATGTGCGAAAGCGGGTCGCCCGCCAGCGCATCCGCGCCGCAGGTAATCACAATGGCCTGCGGGTCGAGCCGCGCGACATAGGGCATGACCATCTGTCGCCATGCCAGTTCATATTCCGCGTCATTGATCCGGGGCGGCACAGGCAGGTTCAGCCGACGCGCGGATTGATCCTCCAGCAGCCCGGTATTGGGCCAGCGATCACGCTCGTGGATCGAAATGCAGGCCACTCGTTCCTCGTCAGCGAAATAGTCAAACACCCCGTCACCATGATGGGCATCGACATCCACATACAGCACGCGGTCGAGCCCGGCATCGAGGAAGGTCAGCAATGCGAAGACAGGGTCGTTGAAATAGCAGAACCCGCTCGCATGGTCGGGGCGGCCATGATGGGTGCCACCTGCCGGGTGGAACACCACATGCCCCAGCAGCGCCAGTTGCGCGGACAGGATGGAGCCGCCCACGGTGGTGGCCGCACGTTCAAAGACATGCGGGAAGAGCGGGTTTTCCATCGTCCCGAATTTGAACCGCTCGCGCCATTCGGGCGTGACGCTGCCCTGATCGCTCGCGGCCTTCAGAGCGTGGAGATAGGCCGGATCATGAACCCGGCGCAGAGTGGCCAGATGGGCCTGCGGACTGGGCCGGAAATTGTCCTCATCCAGCCAGCCGAGCAGCCTGCACATTTCCATCACCGCGCTTTGCCTTGTGTAGGAAAGCGGATGATTCGTTCCGAAGGATGGCCGCGAATAAATTGATCCGCCAACCAGCACCGCTGGCTTGGGCAATTGTGCAAAGGGCCGGTCGAAAGCACGAGAAACAGACAGATTTAGGCTCCCTTGCGCGTCTGGCAGCGTTCTATGGACAACGCTCCTGTCCTGCGATACTTTCGACATTTCTAATATAGCAATGTCTAATGCAAGGACATGCTGTCGGGACGATGGAGGAATGAATGGTTGACGGGATGGATCTCGATAACACGAAGAAGATGACGATCATCGTCACCAAGGGCACGCTTGACTGGGCCTATCCCCCTTTCATTCTGGCGACCACGGCGGCGGCCATGGATGTGGACGTGACCATGTTCTTCACCTTTTACGGCCTCGGCCTGCTGGACAAGGAACTGGACCTGAAGGTTTCCCCGCTCGGCAATCCGGCGATGGAAATGCCGATGATGGGCGGGCACATGGGCATGCCTAACATGATCGGCATGCTGCCGGGTGTTACCAGCGGCGCCACCGCCATGATGAAGAACATGATCAAGAAGAAAGGCGTCGCCTCGATCGAGGAATTGCGCGAAGCGGCGGAATTGTCCGACGTGCGCATGATCGCCTGCCAGATGACTGTCGATCTGTTCGAAAAGAAGAAAGAGGACATGATCGACGGCATCGAATTTGGAGGTGCGGCAACCTGGATGGAATCCGCGCTGGCCTCTGACATCAATCTGTACATCTAACACGGGAGAATTGCCGATATGGCTGATGCAACTCTGGACGCACAGGGGCTCAATTGCCCGCTGCCGATCCTCAAGGCGAAGAAGGCGCTGAAGGACCTGGCCAATGGTCAGATTCTGGAAATCCTCGCTACCGATCCGGGTGCAGTGAAGGATTTTGAAGCTTTCTGCCGCACTACCGGAAACAAGCTGGTTTCTGCCGGCGAAGATGGCGGCGTGTTCCGTTTCGAAATCGAGCGGGTCGCCTGACGACTTCGCAGAGCTCTGTCGGGATCGCAATGGTCGCAGGGATCAAGAATGCTGGAATAAATTTGAACAACAACCAATAGGCCGAATACGGTTTTGGGGAGAGGGATTATGAACAAGCTTCTGGTAACGCAGATCAAATGCTGTGCGGCCGTCTGTGCGCTTACCTTGGGTGCAAGTCAGGCGATGGCGACAGAAGGCTATTTCTCCAACGGTGTTGGCGCACGGCACAAGGGCGTGGCCGGTGCCGGTGTGGCTGACGGGCGTGATGCCACTGTCATAAACCTCAACCCGGCCGGCCTTGCCAATGTCGAAGACTCAGAGCTTGATATTTCCATCTCCCTGTTCAACCCGAACCGTGACGTGACCGTCACCGGTGGCCCCGGCTTTCTCCCTGATGGCGAGACAAAGAGCAACTCGCCGCTCTTTCCGATTCCGAACATGGCCATTGCCTACAAATTGAATGAGCAGTCGACGCTCGGCTTTTCGGTGTCGGGCAATGGCGGGATGAACACCAATTTCAGCGCGGTATCGAACCCGGCCTGCGCATCGCCCCCGTTCCCCGCCAGCAATGGCGTGTTCTGCGGCGGAAAATCGGGTGTCAATCTGATCCAGATGTTCTTCACTGCGGCCTATGCGCATGATTTCGGCGCGGTGAAGGTAGGGGTTGCACCGATTGTGGCGGTGCAGCGTTTCCGCGCGCGCGGCCTGATGGCCTTTGGCGGGGTAACGTCGGACCCGACGGCACTCTCCAATAATGGCCAGTCACTCTCGGCCGGGTTTGGTGCGCGCGTCGGGATCGAAATCGAACCCGTGCAGGGGTTCCGCATCGGCGGCGCCTATCAAACCGAAATGAACATGAGCAAATTCGACGAATATGCCGGTTTGTTTGCCGATCAGGGTGGTTTTGATATTCCGTCGAACTGGCAGATCGGCGTCGCTGCCGATGTTTCGCCGCAGCTGACGCTGATGGCCGATTATCGCCGCATCAACTATTCGGACGTGCCCTCTGTCAGCAATCCCTCTTCCGTGATGCTGCCATTTGGCTCGCCCGGCGGCCCCGGCTTCGGCTGGGATGATGTCGATACCTACAAGTTCGGTGCGGAATATCGGCCGAATGAGGGCACGGCCATTCGCATTGGCTATGCGCATAATACGCAGCCGATCTCTGGCAGCGATGTCACGCTGAATGTCCTCGCGCCGGGTGTGTCGCAGGATCATTTCTCGGCTGGTGCAAGCTTTGCCATGGGCAAGCGCAACACGCTGGAGCTGGCAGTGATGCATTCGCCGGAGGAAACGGTCAGCGGGATCGAAGTGACCCCGCTGGGCCCCAATCCCGGCCGGACGATCGATATTGAAATGAACCAGTGGGAATTCACTGTCGGCTGGAAAATGAAACTCTGAGCCGATGCTGATGCGGGCGCGGACGGAATCTTCCTTCTCCGCCGCGCCCGTTCCTCCGGGAAAACTGTGGGTCGCAAGTGGGAATTGCCAGCAGCAGCGCCCTCCGCTGTTGCACAGTCAGGCGCGCACTGCGATAGGTACATTAGAATATCGTCATATAATGATTTTGAGCGGCTGGTGAGGATCGATGGGGCTAAATCCGTTTAAGACTGAAAAGGAAGAGGTCGGCCTCTCGCCCAAGGTCTCGGACGAGGTGAAAACCTCGACTTGCTACATGTGCGCCTGCCGTTGTGGCATCAAGGTGCATCTCAAGGATGGCCGAATCCGCTATATCGAAGGCAATCCCGATCACCCGGTGAACAAGGGCGTGCTCTGCGCCAAGGGCTCCTCCGGGATCATGCACCAATATGCCCCGGCCAAGCTGACCAAGCCCTTGTTGCGCTTGGGCGAGCGCGGATCGGGCGAATTCAGGGAAATCGAGTGGGACGAGGCGCTGGAGCTGGCGACGCAGTGGCTCGGCGATGTGCGCCAGCGCGATCCGGGCAAGCTCGCCTTCTTCACCGGCCGCG
>JAGREF010000102.1 GCA_020446665.1 Sphingomonadaceae bacterium | reverse complement strand
CCCAGATTGTGCGGCGGGATATTGGTTGCCATGCCGACGGCGATGCCGCCCGCTCCGTTGACCAGCAGGTTCGGGAACTCGGCCGGCAGGACGGTCGGCTCCAGGCCGCTCTCGTCGTAGCTCGGCTTGTGGTCAACCGTTTCCTTGTCGATGTCGCGCAGCAGGTATTCCGCCGCCTCGGCCATGCGCGCTTCGGTGTAACGCATGGCGGCCGGCGGATCGCCGTCCATCGAACCGAAATTGCCCTGCCCTTCCACCAGCGGATAACGCAACGCAAAATCCTGCGCCAGGCGGACCATCGCGTCATACACCGCGCTGTCGCCATGCGGGTGATATTTGCCGATCACATCGCCCACCACGCGGGCGCTCTTCTTGAAGGCCTGACTCGGATCGAGCTTCAGCTGGCGCATGGTCCACAGCAGGCGGCGGTGGACCGGCTTCAGCCCGTCACGCAGATCGGGCAGCGAGCGCGCCGTAATCGTGGACAGCGCATAGACCAGATAACGCTCGGAAAGCGCGGAATCGAAAGGCGCATCGACAATGGCGTCAAACGGATCGGAATCGGGATTTTCGAGATCGCTGGTGGACATGGCAACGCCCTAACACCGGCCTGCGCAGCGGGGTAGCCACCTGCCCCCACAATCCCCGATCTCTGCCCAATTTCCGGGGCTTTGCCGCTTGATTTCCCCTGTTCACTTGACGTTCAGCCACAAACTGGCCCAATTATGGCGAAATTAAGGCAGAGATTGTGACAGAGCAGAAAGAGGAGCGTGAAATGAGGCGAATTATCGGATTGGCAGCAGTGCCCATGTTGCTGCTGGCGGGTTGTGGCAGCAACAGCGAATATGCCGCAGAAGAGAGCGCCAGCTATGATGTTGCTGCGGATGCTGTTGATGCCGCCGCAGAGGCACCTGTGGTCGAACGGCTGACTGTGTCAGCCGAGGACGAGGCAGCGGGCGAAGCTGCCGTTGCCGGTGGCGAAATCGCAGTCTCCTTGCCGCAAATCGCCTATGTCTATGCTTACGGCTTCCGCGTGGACCGCGAGACAATCCCGGTCCTGCAGAAAAAACACGCCGATCTGTGCGAGAATATGGGCCCGACCAAATGCCGCATCCTGTCCATGGAGCAAAGCGGCGGTGAAGGCAGCTACACCTATGGTTCGCTCAACCTCGCGGTCGCCGCTGACAGTGCGCGCGCTTTCGGCACTGAACTCGCCAAATCAGCTGAATCTGCGGGCGGCGAACAGGTCAATGCCGCGATCACGGGCGAGGACCTGTCCAAGCAGATCGTCGATACCGAAGCCCGCCTGCGTGCCCGCACTGTGCTGCGCGACCGGCTGATGGAAGTGCTGCGCAGCCGCAAGGGCACGGTGGCCGAACTGGTCGAGGCCGAACGCGGCGTGGCGCAGGTCAACGAGGAAATCGACCAGGCCCGCAGCTGGCTGGTTGAAATGAAAGGCCGCGTGGCCTTCAGCCGGATGAACATTTCCTATGAATCCGGCCAGCCGCAATCGGGTGGCTTTCTTGACCCGATCCGCAGCGCGGTTGGTTCCATCGGAACAATCCTCGGCGTGGTGATCGCCGCGCTGATCGTGCTGGCCACCATCGCCATCCCGCTCGGCCTGCTGGTGTGGGGCATCCTGTACCTGCGCCGCCAGTGGCGCGCGCGGAAACAGGCTGGCGTGGTCGCTTCCAGCGGCGAAAGCCCCGACGAAAGCGAAGCCGGCAGCTAACCGAAAAGCCGCCGCCTGCCCGGTCTAACGGGCACGGCCGGCGCGCGGAGGGGTGCCATTCCTCCACTCGCTGTCGGCACCCCTCCGCTTCCCCTCAGGAGGTAGCGCTTTGGCTACCGGCTCATATCGTGGCTTTCCTCCGGGATGCGCAAGGTCAGCCCGTCCAGTTCCTCGTTCAGCGTGATCTGGCAGGACAGGCGGCTGGTGCGCTGGACGGCGGCGGCGAGGTCGAGCATGTCTTCCTCTTCCTCGCTCGCTTCGGGCAATTTGCCGAACCATTCGGGCGCGACGATCACATGGCAGGTGGAGCAGGCCATCTGTCCTTCGCAGGTCCCCTCCAGCGGCATGCCCGCATTTTGCGCCACGCGCAGCAGATTGTCGCCCGCTGCGGCTTCTGCTTCGCTTGTGTTCCCGTCAGACGTTACAAAACGGACCTTGACCATCACATTCCCTGTGCCTGCGCCGCCGCGTTGATCGCGGTGGCTGCCTGTTCCAGATCCTCTGCCCTCGTATACCGCCCGAACCCGAGCCGGATTGAGCTTTTCGCTTCCTTGTCCGAAAGGCCGAGCGCGCGCAAGACATGGCTGGGGCGGCCAGAGCCACTGGCACAGGCGGACCCGGCGGAGAACATCACATTGCGGCACTCGCTCATCAGCCGCGCGACATCCAGCCCCTCGCGCCTGATGTTGAGATTGCCGTACCAGCGGTGGGTGGCGCTGCCGTTGAGCGTCCAGTCAGAAAACAGATCACGCGCGCGTTGCCACAGCGCTTTGATATGGGCGGTGTCCTCCTCCATCCGCTCGGCAGCCAATGCAGCCGCAGCGCCAAAACCGGCGCAGAGCGCGGGGCTGAGCGTGCCGGAACGTAGCCCCGCTTCCTGCCCGCCGCCGGTTTGCACGGGGCGCAGTTCCACCCCGTCGCGCAGCCATAATGCGCCGATCCCCTTGGGGCCGTGCAGCTTGTGGGCAGAGAGCGCGATCAGGTCGGCCTCTGGCGGGGCGAGCTTGCCCCCGCCCTGCACCGCGTCGCACAGCAGCAGAGCGCCCGCCTGCCGCGCCCGCGCGGCCCAGTTGGCCAGCGGCTGGATCGTGCCAATCTCGTTATTGACCTGCATCACGGCGATCAGCCGCGTGCCATCGGGCAAAGCCCGGTCTGGCGGGATGATCCCATCGCTGTCAGCCGGCAGTTCGATCACCGGGCAGCCTAGATCACGCGCTGTATCGAGCACGGCGGCATGTTCGATGGCAGAGACAGCAACAGGGCGGGCATCACCTGCAGGGGCCGAGCCACGCAGAGCCAGATTGATCGCTTCAGTTGCGCCGCTGGTGAAGATCACCCGCCCACCTGCGGGAAACAGCGCCGCCACCTGTTCGCGCGCAACCTCCACCGCTGCGGCGGCCATGCGACCCATGCGATGCGGGCTGTGCGGATTGCCGAAATTGTCGCTCTCCGGCCCGCCCATCCAGCGCAGCATCGCCTCACGCGCTTCGGGTGCCAGAGGCGTTGTGGCCTGATAGTCGAGATAGATCATGGAGCGGCCTTATGCCGGACCAATTCCTCGCCGTCACCTTTCCCGTGGCCCCTTGCTCTGGCCTACTGACCGTTGTGATCGTCGAGAGCTTATCTGGATCCCCGCCTTCGCGG
>JAGREF010000101.1 GCA_020446665.1 Sphingomonadaceae bacterium | reverse complement strand
GTGCCGGTCACGCTGGCGCTGACAAAGGGGCGCTGGTCGCCTTCTGTCTCGGCCAGCACATCGTCACGCACTGTGCCGCCCAGCAATTGCAGCGGCAAATCCGGTTGCGGCAAACGCTTGGCCAGCGATTTAGCGAAGGGAGAGTTTCCGTCCCCGTCAAAGGCGACCATGCCCGGCGCAGCGGCGTAGATCACGATCACATCGTCCTGTTCCACCGGCACCAGCCCGCGCGCGACGGCTCTGGTGGAAGAGGACCATTTATTGGCATAGGGATTGTTGCGGCAGGCATCGAGCACCACCATCCGCACCTGCGCGCCATACATGGCGTCCATCACCAGATCGAGCTCGATCGCTTCGTAAGGCAGGTCGCGCTCGGCCTCCAGCTTCGCATCCACGGGCAGCAACCAGTTCTTGCCTTTGCCCTCCATCCCGTGGCCGGCGTAATAGACCATGGCGACTTCTGCCCCGTCAGCCTTTTTCCGGAACTCGCGCAGCGCTGCTTCAAACGCTTCCATGCCGACATCTGTTACCAGCGTAACATCGTCAAACCCCGCCTGTTTCGCAGCCTCTGCCACCAATGCCGCGTCAGATGGCGGATTGCTGAGCGGGCTGGTCGCCTGATATTCCGCATTGGCGATAACCAGCGCGACCTTGCGCGCATGGGCGGGGTTGGCGAGGAGTGCGGCGGCGAGGGCGCAAAGCGTCGCCACTGCAAAGAGATAGAAGCGTTGCAGCGACATGCTTTGCGTCATGGTGATTACTCCGCAGCCTCTTGCAGTGCCGGATCAAAGCGCCAGCTGGGTATTTTCCCGCGGGCGCGCAATCTGGCGCTTTCTTCCTCGATATATTCGCGGGTCATGGGGATGGCGGCGCGGTCCTTCACATACTGGACCTGCCAGTTGACCATCGTCCCGTTACGGAAGCTCTGCTCTGCCCCGGCGAGGTAGAACAGCCACATGCGGTAGAAGGTTTCGTCATACATTTCGGTGATTTCTTCCTGATGCATGACCGTGCGTTTGTACCATTCCTCCAGCGTCCAGGAGTAATGGAAGCGCATCGCCTCCACATCTGTCACCTGCCATTTGAACTGCTCGCTCTGGGACACGAGCTCGCTAAGCGCGGGGATATAGCCGCCGGGGAAGATATATTTGCGGGTCCAGGCATCGGTGAAGCCGGGCGGTCCGGAACGGCCACAGCAATGGCTGACCATCACCCCGTCGCGCTTCAGCAGGCGGTTGGTATGGGCGAAGAATTGCGGATAGTGGACCGTGCCGACATGTTCTAGCAGGCCGACCGAACTGATCCGGTCAAACTCGCCGGTTACGTCGCGGTAATCCATCAGCTCGAACTTGACCTTGTCGGCCACGCCAGCGGCTTCTGCACGTTCGCGGCAGAAGGCGATCTGGTCAGGGGCGAGGGCCACGCCCAGCACTTCGCAGCCATACATTTCGTGCAGATACATGGCAAAGCCGCCCCAGCCGCAGCCAATATCCAGCACCTTCATCGGGACGCCGCCATTATCTTCGGGTGATTTCAGATACAGCTTGGCGGCAAGATGCGCCTTCTTGTCCATCTGTGCTTGTTCAAGGGTGGTCTGGCGCGGGTTCTCTTCGCGGTAATAGGCCATGGTATATTGGCGATCCTCGTCGAGGAAACGCTCATAAAGCTCGCGCGTGAGGTTATAGGTATGCTCCGCATTCTTGCGGGCGGAGCTGCGCAGATTGATCCCGTCCAGCTTGGCGATGGTTTTCTGCAATGCCTTACGAAACGGGCCCTTGGGTTTGAGCGAAGCATCACCGAGTTTTTTCGCATTCATGGTCACAAACAGGATCATGTCACGAATATCGTGCGGTTCCTCGACCACCAGCCAGCCCCACATGAAGGCTTCGCCCGCGCCACATTGCGGATAGCGGGCGATATGCGCGGCGGCTTTCTTGCTGGTCAGGCGGATGCGGATCGGGCCGGGGCGGCCACCCACTTCGGGCGGGTAATCGCCGTTGCCATCGTCGTTTCCGGGGCCGTAGCTATACTCTTTGCCGTCATAATCCGTGACGATCATCCTGCCGCGCTTGATCGCTTTCTGCAGGAATTTATCGAGTAGCCACATATGCCTTGTCCCCCTTTTAGTGCCCCAATCGCTATGTCTGCGCGATAGGCTTGCCTCCTGTCAACGCCACGTTAGGCTGGTTTGCATGAGCGAAGCCAAGACCAGACCCACCGAATTGGCCGTGAGCGATTTCATTGCTGCTGTCGAACCCGCTGCCAAACGGGCCGATGCGCAGCTGCTGGACGCGTTGTTCCGCAAGGTGACAGGGGCAGAGCCCAGAATGTGGGGCCCCAGCATTATCGGCTATGGCGAATATCGCACGACCTATGCCAGCGGGCGCGATGTGCACTGGATGCGCAGCGGCTTTTCCCCGCGCAAAGCGAAACATTCACTCTATTTCATGGGCGGCTATTGCGACGGGGCGAGCGGCAGGAGGCGCGAGGAACAATTGGCGCGGCTGGGCAAGCATGCGACGGGCAAATCCTGTGTCTATGTCAACAAGCTGGCGGATATTGATCTTTCGGTGCTGGAGGAGATCATCGCGGAAGACTGGGCGACGATGGCGCGGCTTTATCCAGAGTGATTTCCGCTGGGGTCGCTGCCCCTTATCCGACTGCGACTAGGCGCTTGAGCGCCAAGTCTTCGTATCCTTCTCCCTTGGGGAGAAGGATGCTGTAGCTTGGTGCGCAGCACCTAGCGAAAGTTGGATGAGGGGTTTCAGCCTCTCTAGATCCCCGCATACCATTGGTAGCCGGAGCGATCTTCCCAATAGCCGCCTTTGCCATCGCCAATATCATCGAGGCTGGCCACCGCTTCGATCCCGGTGAGATATTTGGCGTGTTTGTAGCCGAGTTGTCGCTCGATCCGCACCCTTAGCGGAGCACCATTCTGAACAGGGAGCGGCTCACCATTGAGGCTGTGCGCGATCACTGTCTGCGGGTGGAAGGCATCGACCATATCCACGCTCTCGTAATAGCGGCTACCCGACAGCGTATCAGCGCAGCGGAAGACGATATAGTTTGCCTCTGGCTTGAGCCTCGCCATTTCGAGAATGCGCGACAATTGCGGGCCGGTCCATTCGCCGATCGCGCTCCACCCTTCCACGCAATCATGCCGGGTGATCTGTGTGCGCTGGGGCAGGGCGCGCAGATCATCGAGCGAGAGCGACAGCTCTTGTTCGACCAGACCGGAAACGCGCAATTTCCAGTTGGCAAAGCCTTCCTCTGCCGCTGCGCGATAGGCATCTGTATCGACATCGGTGGAGCCATTGCCACGGAAAAAGGGCGACAGGTCAGACTTGTCGAATTCGCGGGCGAGGGCAGCGCGGCCGCCAGCAAGGCGATGGGCGCGTTTGTGCCAGTCATCAGCCGATCCGATCAGCGAGGCCCCGATGCGCGTTTCCGCCACCTTGGCGCAGCCGGACAGAACCAGAGCACCAGCCCCGGCCATGATCCCGCCAAGGAAGCTGCGACGTTTGATGGAGCGGTTCATGCCTTGCCTCCTGTAATCATGTCACGCAGCTGCCTGAGCGGATTGGACAGCAGCACCAGCACAATGTGGATCACGAAGAAGCCGAACAGGCCCCATGCGAAGAGGAAGTGGATCGAACGGGCGCTTTGCCGTCCGCCAAACATTTCCGTCAGGATCGGCCATGCGGCATCCATGCCCGGGCTGATCGCCATGCCGGTAATCACCATGCCGGGCAGGAGAATGCCAAGCACGGACCCATAGGCGAGTTTCTGGAGGAAGTTGAACTTCACCCCTTCATGTTCGAACTTCAGCCTGAGATGGTCGACAATATCCTTCCAGATGGCCGCAGGGCGCCATTCTGAACGGGTTGTTCGTAGATCACGCCAGAAATGGCCGTTGATGATCATGCTAACCCACATGAACAACAGCCCCAACGCAAAGGGCCAGGCCATTAGGACATGCCAGTCGCGCGCCACCGCCAGACTGTAATAGTCCGGGATTGTCATCCAGCCGGGAAAGCGCGGCACGAACAGCCAGGCATGTTCCGGCGCAAAACCCCATTCGCCCCAATAAAGCCGTGGATGGGCGTTTGAGATATTGAGGCCGGACATGAACAGTATGATCACGCAGATCACGTTCAGCCAATGCCAAAGCCGCGTTGTCAGCGCGTGCTTCTTGTTGGTCTTGCTCATGCCGTCTCCCCCTGCCGTGCAAGATAGATGATGTCGCGTTTCTGGCTCAGCAGGTGCTGGCCGCTGTCAATGAACAGAGTGTGCCCTGTCGCCAGCCAGCCTTCAGCCAGGAACAGCGCTGCCTGCGCGATTTCATCGGCTCCTGTGCGCCGTTGCAGCAGGTTGAGCCTGTGCGAGACTTCGGTCTCTTCTTCCGTCTGGTCATGGCTGGCCAGAATCGCGCCCGGCGCAATGCCATAGACCCGGTCATCCGGTTCAGCCGCCCCCGCATCGCTTTTCAGCTGGGCGAGCATCGGGATGGTGCTGGCCAGCGCATGCTTGCTCATCGTGTAGCTGAAGAAATCCGGGTTCGGGTTTTCCAGCTTCTGATCCGTGATATTGATCACGCGCCGCCCGCCATACGCCTGTGCGTGGGCGAGAAAGGCCTGAGCCATCATGGTCGGCGTTCGGGCATTGATCTGCATCACCCGCTCATTCGTTGCGGGATCGAGTTTGGTTACATCGTCTGAGGCAAAAACCGCTGTATTGTTCACCAGCACGCGCCAATCGGGCAGGCGGGCAGCCAAATCCTGCACCATTTTCACCGCTGCATCGCCATCGGCGAGGTCGCATTGCACGGTTTCGGCAGAGGGGAGGGTGGCGGCCAGTTGTCGTGCTGCGTCGCCTGACGAGCGGTAATGGATCACCACATGCCAGCCTGCTTCGCCAAAGGCGCGGGCGATGACCGATCCGAGGCGCTGCGCGCCACCTGTGACAAGGACAACCGGGCAGCTCACGACGCGCGCGTCTCGTTCATGCGCAGGACCTTGGCGGCGAGGCCCCGGTTGAAGGCCGCCATCAGCGCCGAGCGCATATCCTGCGAACGCGACAATGTCTGATCAAGCTTCACGGGATCAAACACGGCAATGTGCAGGCGGTTGGTTGCGCGCACGGTGGCAGAGGCCGGATTGCCTGAAACAAGGCTCATTTCGCCCACGAAATCCCCCGGACCGCACACACCCACCATCTTGCCCTGATCCTCGATCATTGCCGCGCCGCTGGCAATGTAAATCAATGGCGGGCTTTGCGTTCCCTGCTCCATCAGCACTTCGCCCACGTCCACATCGCGCCAATCCACCAGCGCCAGCAGCCGCCGCCAGTCGAGTGCGTCGTCAAAACCAAGCGTATCCTCGACAAGGGCGCGTTCTTTCTCGCGCAGGTCGAGCTTGCGCGAACGGTAGATCAGGATCGCCAGCTGGGTGGCATTGGTAAGCGTAAAGATCGCTTCCCAGGCAAGGCTGACATTGTCCTGCGTACGCAGCAGAAAATGCGCCATCGCCGCCAGACCGCTGCAAAGGGCAAGAATGCGCAGCTTGCGCAAAGAGGTCATCATCATCGATGCAATGAGGAAGATGTAGGAGAGATGCCCGAAGGCGTTTTCCGGATTGGTCAGATCGGCAAGGATTGCCTGCATTACTTGGCCCCACACTTGACTGGTGGTGACGCTAGGCAGTCCGGCCTCTATTGCCAAGCCATTGGCGGCGTTTGTTTTTACCCATCCAGCAATTTGCGAGCCCGCACTTTCCACGCATCGGCAAGCTGCGGCAGGTCCAGCAATTGCCGGATTTCGGCTCCGTCGCGATCAGGCTTTCCGGGCAGCAGCAGGCGGAATACGCGCTCCACGCTCCAGTTTTCCGCGCCGCGTTCGACCAGCTCCAGCCTGTCGCCTTGCTGCGCCATACCCGGCTCCAGCACGCGGTAATACCAGCCCGATCGCCCCGTCGCGATGATCCGCGCGGTTACGCCCTTGCGCTGGAAGCGATGGTCGAGCTTCCAGCAGGGCTGACGCCCCTGGCTGACCTCCACCAGCGCAGTGCCGAGCCGCAGCCGGTCGCCAATCAGCAAGTCGCACTCCGTCAGACCGGTGGTGGAGATATTTTCGCCAAACCCGCCCGGCGCACGCAGGAGATCGTGCTCGCCCAATTCTTCGCGCCAAAAGGGATAATGATCGAGCGGATAGTGGTGGATCGCCTTGTCCACCCCGCCATGATGGACCCGGTCCGCCTGTTCATCGCCTTCGATACCCAGCGGGCCAATCCGCACAGAACCGCTGACCGGGCGCTTGGCAATGGCGCTGCCTTCCTCCCCGCGAAAGGGGTGGATCGTGCCGGTCATGATCGGGCCGAGCGTAAAATTCATGCTGGCACACCTTTCTGGACAATCAGCGAATACCAGTCCCGCACCACACCATCGGCACCCTCACCACGATATTTGCAGCTTTCGACAATGTCGAAGCCGACATCGCCATACTGCTTTTGCAGCCATGCGCTGTCGGGAAAATTATGCAGCCGCCCCAGCGGGTCGCGTCCTTCGCCATCACCCAGCTTGAAATTGGCATAATGCCAGCCGCCGGGTCGCAAGGCGCGGTAAATAGCGCGGAGCACGTCAGGAAAATCCGCCCGCGCAACATGGATAAGGCAGGCATGCGCCCAGACCCCGTCATAGGCGGCGTCGGCAGTTATCTGGTCAAACCGCAGCAGCCGCGCACCGATGGCATATCGCGCATTGGCAGCATCGACCATCGCCGCGGTCCCGTCAGTCGCATCAATGCTATAGCCGCGTGCCTGCATATGGGCGGAGTCCTGTCCGCCGCCGCAGCCGAGTTCGAGGACAGACGCACCCGGGCTCAGCCGGTCGAGAAACGGGTCAAGATCGCGGCTGGGCGTCTGCCCGAATTTGTCCGTATAGCGCGATGCCTGTTCTTCGTAGAAGCCAAGCGTCCCCGGGTCGCTCATGCTTCGGACGCTGCCGCTTCTGCCGCTTCGCGGTCACGCTCGGCGCGGCTCTTCTTCTGGGCGCTGGTCTTCAGCTGGCCGCAAGCCGCATCAATATCCTGCCCGCGCGGGGTGCGCACCGGGGCGCTGATCCCGGCTTCGAAGATCATGTTGGAGAAAGCCCGCACCCGGTCCGGCGTGGAGCATTCATAGGGCGCACCGGGCCAGGGGTTGAAGGGGATGAGATTGACCTTGGCAGGCAGCTTGTACTGCTTGATCAGCCGGATCAGCTCGCGCGCGTCATCATCGCTGTCATTCTTGTCCTTCAGCATCACATATTCGAAAGTGATGCGCCGGGCATTGCTGGCACCGGGATAGTCGGCGCAGGCCTGCAGCAATTGCTCGATCCCGTATTTCTTGTTGATCGGGACAATCTCGTCGCGAATATCCTTGGTCACAGCATGGAGCGACACGGCAAGGTTCACGCCGATTTCCTGCCCGCAGCGATCCATCATCGGCACTACGCCGCTGGTAGAAAGGGTGATCCGCCGCTTGGACAGGGCCAGCCCTTCGCCATCCATCACAAGCTGCAGCGCACTTTTCACATTGTCGAAATTATAGAGCGGCTCGCCCATGCCCATCATCACGATATTGGTGAGCAGGCGGCCATCGGCAGTATATTCGGACGGGGTTTCTTCGTCCGGCATGTCCATCCGGCCCTTGGGCCATTCGCCCAGCGCGTCGCGCGCCAGCATCACTTGTCCGACAATCTCGCCGGGGGTGAGGTTGCGCACCAGCTTCATCGTGCCGGTATGGCAGAAACGACAATTGAGCGTGCAGCCGACCTGGCTGGAAACGCACAGGGTTCCGCGATCGGCATCGGGGATGAAGACCATTTCGAA
>JAGREF010000100.1 GCA_020446665.1 Sphingomonadaceae bacterium | reverse complement strand
TGTCCTTCAATCTCAATTCGTCGTCACAGCACGCTGCTCTGGCTGCGCACCGGCTTCATTCGTTGGGCTGTCGGCCCCCCGGAAATGCATCAGGCGCTGCAGGGCCGAAGCGACCCGGCTGGCCGCTTTCGGATTGGCCAGCGCCATATGGACGACATTGTCGCGGCCCAATGCCACAGACAGTGCCGACCGGTCCAGTGGCAAGCGCAAACCACGCTCGCCGCTCCCCTCAACCTCGCGCCCAACACGCCAGGCCTGATCGAGCTTGCTGGTGCCATCCTCGCCTGCATCGGCGGCGTGGAGCAACAGTTCCACCACCCCGCCACGGGCATGTTCGGCAATGCGGTCGGACCCCAAGATAAGGTTTCCTGCCCGCATTTCGAGGCCCAGCCGGTCCAGCAACACCCGGGTCAGGGCTGCTTCGACGAGCTCAGGCAAGTTTTCCGGCACATTCAGTTGTGCCCCCTTGAAAGCTCTGGCCAGCGCGCCACGCAGCGCACCGCCCTTCTTGCCCTCTCCCATGGCGGCGGTCAGTTCCGCCCGGCTTACGCCAATCCACGCCCCGCGCCCCGGCGCCTTGGCCAGGGGATCGGGCAGCACGTCGCCATCCGGGCTGATCGCCAGCCGGATCAGCGCATCGCGCGCGTCATGCTCTCCAGAAAGGATGCAGCGGCGTTCGGGCGCAGGTTTACCCTGCGCCTTGCGGCCTTCAGCGATGTCGGACGTCAGGCGCTCATTGTTCGGAGTCCGCATCAGCGGCCTCCTGTGTTGCAGGTTCCTGAGCGGGCTCGTCTTCGTCTTCAAACCAATGTGCGCGAGCGGCCATGATGATCTCATTGCCCTGCTCTTCGCTCAGGCCATATTCGCCCAGCACGCCGCCCTTGTCTTCCGTCCGCTGGTTGCGGCGGAGCGGCGGGCCATCGGTATTGCCCCGGCGACGCGGCGCTTCGCGCTTGCGGGCGATCAGTTCGTCCGTGGCGAGATCGGCCAGATCATCCAGCGTCTTGATGCCGGCCTTGCCCAGCGTCACCAGCATCTGTTCGTTGAGATGCGGCATTTCGGCCAGTGCATCTTCCACGCCCAGTTCACGGCGCGCCGCACGGGCGGTTTCCTCGTGGCGCTCAAGCGCTTCGATGGCGCGGCTCTGCAGCTCTTCAGCCAGTTCCTCGTCAAAGCCTTCGATGCCTGCGAGCTCTTCCAGCTGGACATAAGCCACTTCTTCCAGTTCCGCGAAGCCTTCGGCGACCAGAAGCTGGCTGAGCGTTTCATCGACGTCGAGCTCTTCCTCGAACATCTTGGACCGTTCGGCGAATTCCTTCTGCCGCTTGGTGCTGGCTTCTTCCTCGGTCATGATGTCGATCTGGTTGCCCGTCAGCTGGCTGGCGAGACGGACATTCTGGCCGCGGCGACCAATGGCGAGGCTGAGCTGATCGTCAGGCACGACCACTTCGATCCGCCCTTCTTCTTCGTCCAGCACCACGCGGGCCACCGTGGCCGGCTGCAGCGCGTTGACGATGAAGGTGGCGATGTCTTCGCTCCAGGGAATGATGTCGATCTTTTCGCCCTGCAGTTCCTGCACCACCGCCTGCACGCGGCTGCCCTTCATGCCGACGCAGGCGCCGACCGGGTC
>JAGREF010000099.1 GCA_020446665.1 Sphingomonadaceae bacterium | reverse complement strand
CCGCGGCTGGCCGAAGCGTAGATCAGCGTATCAGGTGTGGGCTTGAAGCTGGCGGAAACCATCGGCGTCCAGGCGTCAAAGGAAACGCTGTCAACGCTGTTGAAGGGCGCGGGCAGATCGTTCGGGAAGGTAAACCCGCTGGGGATCTGCAGCGTGGTGAAGATCGGGCTGGAAAGAAGCGCGCTGGTGGTGCGGAAATAGCGCTTCTTCTCATGGGTGTAGCGCAGGCCCGCAGTGATCGAGAACTGATCGGTGAAATCATAGGTCAGCTGGCCAAAGGCGGCATAGCTGTCGAGTTCCTGATCATCGTCGATCGTACGGATGAAATCCAGCGGCGTGCCGACATAACGCAGATAGCTGTCAGCATAGGCTTCCTGATGGGAAGAAACCTTCTCGTTCAGGTAATATAGCCCGAAAACGCCAGCCAGCTGGCCCATGTCGAGCTTGAGCTGCAATTCCTGGCTGATCTGTTCCTGGTTGATCCCCACGAACACATCGCCGGTCTGCGCGGTGGTGGCGTCAATGTCGATGTAGAGGTCAGGCGTCAGCTTGCGATAGGCCGTGATCGAGGTCAGCGACAGCGTATCGGACAGGTTGATATTGACTGTGCCGGAAAGGCCCCAATGTTCCAGCTTCTGGCCTTCGTCGCCCGTGAAGCTGGTCGATGTCTGGTAATTGAAACTGTCGCAATTGCCCGCCGGGGCGATGGTGAAGGGGGTCAGCGCGGTGAAGGTCGCGTTATGGTCAAACCCGATCTGCGGCGTGGTGGCGCAGCCCAGCGTCAGCTCGTTGCGCTGGCGCGTATAATCGCCTGACAGCAGGATTTCGACCGTTTCGCTCGGCTGTGCCCGCAGGATGCCGCGCATGGAAAGATTGTTGCGGTCATTATATTTGCGGCCAGTCAGCGGATCGGTGACGATACCATCGCGATTGTCATACAGCCCGGCCAGTGACAGGGCGACACTGCCCGGCGCGATGGGCGCAGAGACATAGCCCTTGGCAGTGGTTTCATCGAATTTGCCATAGGTGAAGCTGGCTTCACCCGTCAGATCATAAAGATCGGGCTTTTTCGAAACGATGTTGACGGCGCCGCCAATCGTGTTCTTGCCATACAGCGTTCCCTGCGGACCGCGCAGCACTTCTACGCGCTGCACGTCGAACAGGTTGAGCAGCGCACCCTGGATGCGGCTCATGTAAACGCCATCGACATAGACACCCACGGCCGGGTCGAATGTCTGCAGGGCGTCGGGCTGGCCGATGCCGCGGATGAAGAAATTGGCGGAAGCGGCGGAGCCGCGGCCCTGCACGATATTGACGTTGGGTACTGCGCCCTGCACGCCGGACAGATCGTTTGCGCCCATATCGGCCAGCTGATCGGTGCCGATCGCGGTCACGGCAATCGGAACATCAATCAGGCTTTCTTCGCGCTTGCGCGCGGTCACGACGATGGGGGCGTTGCCATTGGCCTGCGATGCATCGGCATCCTCGGCGTCCTGGGCCATGGCTGGAGCGGCAGTAAAGGCAGCGGCGGCTGCACCGCATAGCAAAAGGGCACCGAATTTCGGGGTAAAGACAGTCATTCTCACTCTCCCTGCGATAGGTTATGCGAAGTCCAATATTGAAAGATGAACTGACTTTCAAGTTCTACTGATTGCCTTTGCCGCTTTGCGCGCGTAGCTGTGGCTTAATGGACACGCAGGCATCCCTCCCGGTCGAGCATGATGACAAGCTGCCGCGCACTGAACGCGGTCGGCGCACAAGGCGCAATTTGCTGGATGCAGCGGCGGCAGAGTTCGGGGAGAAAGGCTTTCACGAAGCCTCGATCAGCGGTATCACCACTCGTGCTGGCACGGCGCTGGGCAGCTTCTACACCTATTTCGATTCGAAAGAGGCGCTGTTCCGTGCGCTGGTGCAGGATATGAGCGTGCGGGTGAAGCAGGGCGCGGCCGAGGCCGTGGGGGCGCTGGCAGAGCAGGATGAAGTGCGCGCGCTTGATATCGAATCTGCTGCATTTCAGGGCTTCCTCAGTTTTGCCCGTGAGCACAAGGAAATCTACCGCATCATTGACGAGGCGGAATTTGTCGATCCCGACAGTTATCGCCAGCATTACGAAGCGACTGCGGCACGCATGTATGAACGCTTGCGGCAGGGTGCGGAACAGGGCGATTTGCGGCCCGATATTGACGAGGCCCATGCCTGGGCGCTGATGGGCATGAATGTGTTCCTTGGCCTGCGTTACGCGGTCTGGTCGGATTCCCGCTCAGTGGAAGAGGTCACGTCCATGGCGCGTTCGCTGCTGGAAGACGGGCTGGCGCGGCGCAGCGACTGATCATGGCCGCACCGCGCGCCTCGAACGCTGCCAATGAAGCGCGCGATGCCAGCTGGTCCTCGCACGGCCTGGCTCAGCCAGAGGCGATGCGTCAGTGGCAGGATTGGGCCGCGTCCAACATTGCCCCCATGGTGGTGATCCCGTTCGAGGAAAACGCCTTTGCTGCGCGCTGGAGCAGTCTTGGCATTGGCCAGCTGCACCTGCTCCATCTGCACGCACCGGCGCAGCGCGTGATCCGGCAAGGCGATGATCCTCTCCAACCGGCGGCTGGGCAGCTATCAGGTGATCCCCGGCGCGATTGCGCGGGTGACGGGGCGCGAACCGGAAGTGACCGGCAAGCCATCTGCCCATGCCATGGCCTTCGTGGCGCAGCAATTGGGCGTACCGGTCAGCGAAGTGGCCATGGTCGGCGATGATCCGCGGGTCGAAACCGAAACGGCCCGCGCGGGCGGGGCCATCGGCATCGGCGTGACGACTGGCACCACCAGCCTGCTTGCCCCTAATGGCAGTTGCAGCCTAAGCTGATGCCCGATGGGAAAGGATACCAAAAAGGCAAAGGTCGCCGATTCGCCTGATAGCGCAGCCAAGCAGGCTGCGCAGGCCAAGGCGAAGAAGGCGCTGAAGGCGTCTCAAGCTGTGCATGGCACTGCGGCAGAACGCTCGGTCGAAGACGTGATCGCGCAGATAGAGGCCGGGCCGCAAGGTCCCAAGACAGTCGTGATCTTCGATTTCGATGGTACGCTGATGGCGGGCTATTCCGCCAATGTCTTTCTGCAGGACCAGCTGAAAAAGGGCCAGGTCACGCCGCAGGACCTGGCTGATCTTGCCACGGCCGCCTGGAAATCGGTGGCCAAGGCGATCGAGATGCAGGAATTGCTGGAACAGGCGATCAGCAAATGGGCCGGGCGCGGCGATGAAGAGCAGATGGCGCTGGGCGAGAAGCTGTTTGAGAAAACCATTGCTGACCGGATCTATCCCGAAATGGCGCGCATTCTGGCCGCGCATCGCCGGGCGGGGCACACAATTGCCATCGCCAGCTCCGCCACGCGCTATCAGGTTGAGCCAGCCGCGCGCTTCCTGGGTGTCGATCAGGTCATGACTTCGGTCTGCGAAGTCGATGATGAGGGTATTCTGACAGGCAAGGTGCTCGACCCGCAAATGTGGGGCGTGGGCAAGGCCAATGCGGTCAAGGCCTTCGTCAAGGTCAACAAGGCCAGGATGAAGGATTGCTGGTTCTATGCTGACGGGGACGAGGAAATCGGCCTGATGGAGCAGGTCGGCCATCCGGTGCCGACCAATCCGGGCCGCGCGCTGGCTGCTGCCGCCGCCGCCAATGGCTGGGGCGTGCTGCGCCATGGCAGCCGTGGCTCAACCACACCCGAACTGATTGCCCGCACAGCCACCGGCCTGTTCAGCCTGCTGCCCATGTTCTATTCCGGCTTCGCCTGGGGCACGCTGACGCGGGACAAGAGGGCAGGGGCCAATATGGCCATGCCCGCATGGTCCGATGCGGTGCTGCTGTCCTGCGGGGTCTCGCTCAACATTACCGGCAAGAAGAATGTTTGGGCGCGGCGTCCGGCGGTGTTCCTGTTCAACCACCGCAACAATTTCGATGCTTTCTTCATCAGCTCGCTGGTGCGCACGGATTTTGCCGGGGTGGGCAAGGCAGAGCTGAAGAACAACCCGATCAGCCTGATTACCACGCAGCTGATGCCGATGGTCTTTGTCGAGCGGGCGGGCGAAGGGCCTGAGGCTGCGCGCAAGGCGATCCAGCCGGCGGTGGACATGATCGGGCAAGGCTATTCCATCGTGATCGCTCCTGAGGGGACACGGGTGCGCGACATGACGGTGGAGCTTGGCCCGTTCAAGAAGGGGGCCTTCCACATGGCCATGGCCGCAGGCGTACCGATCATCCCGGTGGTGATCCGCAACGCGCTGGATATTGGCGCGCGCGATGCCAAGATCATGCGCCCCGGTACCGTTGATATTGCAGTGCTGCCGCCGATCCCGACGGAGGACTGGGATGTGGCCGAGCTGGATGATCGCATTGCCGAAGTCCGCCAGCTCTATCTGGATACTTTGAGGAGCTGGCCGGATGGTGAATGAGGGCCATTTTGTCGGAGTTGCAGGCAGACGCATTTTCTTCCGCAGCTGGCAGCCGGACGGTGATGTAAAGGATCATCTGGTTGTCGCGCACGGCTATGCCGAACATTCCGGACGCTATGATGCATTCGGGCGCTGGTTTGCCGAGCGTGGCTATGCCGTCCATGCGCTCGACCATCACGGGCATGGCCAGTCCGACGGCGCGCGCGCGGTGATCGAGAGTTTTGACGAAGCCGCTGCTGACATGGACCGGCTGGTGGACAAGGTGCGCGGGGAAAGCGGGCTGGAGCGGGTCAAACTGGTCGGCCATTCCATGGGCGGATCACTGGCACTGCATTATGCGCTGGCGCATCAGGGCAAGCTTTCCGGCCTGATCCTCTCCGGCCCGGCGATTGGCGGCGGCGTGTCTGCGCCGATGCAAATGGTGCTGCGGCTATTGTCGTTCATCGCGCCGAAAATGGGCACGGTGGAGCTGGATTCTGACGGCGTCAGCCGTGATCCCGAAATCGTGGCGGCCTATCGCGCGGATCCGCTGGTCACGCTGGGCAAGGTGCCTGCGCGCACGGCCCAGCAAATGATGGCCGCGATTGCCCGCTATCCGAAGCAGGTGCGGAAGCTGACTCTGCCGCTGCTCTATATGCATGGCAGCGCAGACAGCCTTGTGCCGCAAGTGCCGGTGCAGTCTGTGGTCGATGCGATGGGCAGCACGGACAAGGTGGAGCACATCTATGACGGGTTCTATCACGAGATATTCAACGAGCCAGAGCGCGAACAGGTGCTGACCGACCTGCTGAGCTGGCTTGAAGCTCACCCGGCGGGTTGATCCCCGATCAGCTTGCGCAATTGCGCCACGGTTTCCCGTTCGATCAGATCAAGGCATTCATGCGCGCCGCGTAGCCGCATGGCCAGCTCCGCGCGGCGGGCGGGCAGGTCTGGCCCCGGTTCGAGAAGCTTGAGATTGCGGGCCAGATCAATCGCGTTGCCAAATAGCTGCTGCGATACGGTTTCCGCATTGCGGATGCGCTGTTCCAGCACATATTGCCGCCCGCGTGCCTGTGCAGCCTCTAGCAATGCGGCGGCATCTGCGGGCGCGGTGTCAGGCAGAACCTCCAGGCAATCGGCCACCACCAAATAGGCCTCCAGAAAACTGCGCAAGGCAGCATGCGCCGTACCCAGCCCGAAGATCCGGCGAAAGGCCTCTTCCGGCCCGCTGGCGCTGTGCAGAATATCGCGCCAGCCCGCATTGGTCCGCGCCAACTCTTCTTCCACTGCTTCCAGAAATTCGCGCCTCTCACGGAAGAAGAAATCGAATTTCAGCGCCTCCCGCAGGCGCAGGGCCATGTCCGTGAAGCTGCGATCGCGCTTGTCCGCAGGTGCTTGTGCCGCCAGCGTCACCGCCACTTCCGCAATGGCCCGTTCGAGCACGAAATGAAGCATGGAATTGCGATAGAACGCCGCTGCCAGATGCTGCCCTTCGCCGATGGAATAGACGGTTTCCGGCCCTTCATCAAAGCGAGTGATGACGCGCGAGCTCTCCAGCGCGTCGAGCGCGGCATCGAGCTTGCCCGGTTCGTCCATCGCCGCGCTTTCGGCCATCGGCAGGCCGCGCACCCGCGCATTTTCTGCCATCATCGCGAGGTAGCGGGCCAGCCGCCCGCGCGGCACAGCGCGGCCGCCACTGCCCAGCAGGGCAAAGCTGACCAGCCCGATCCCGGTGATCGGAGTCACTTCATTGGTCCGCCAGGACACGGCGAGTGCCAGCTTCTGCATGGCCAGCCGCGCCTCGGGCGAGCCGGTGGGTGGCTGATCCTCGGGCAGGCCCAGCGCCTCGCGCATGGAGAGAACCTTGCCCACGCGCAGATAGGCCTTGCCATAGGGCTGGCGCAGCGCTCGCAGGTAAGACACCAGCCAGCCGAAGCTTTCCTTGCGTTTCTTGCCGCCTTGCGCCTCGCGAATGAAATCGCTGGTTTCGTAAACCTGATCATAGACCAATGCGATGGGCACCAGCAGCAGATCCTCGATCCGCCCTTCGCGATAGCCCTGCACTACATAGTTCATCAGGCCCAGCTTGGGCGGCAGCAATTTGCCCGTGCGCGAGCGCGTGCCTTCAGGAAACCACGACAGGTTGAAGCGTTTTTCGACCAGATAGGCGAGATATTCGCGCAGCACGAAGCGATAGAGCGGATCGTCCTGAATACCCCGGCGCAGGAAAATCTTGCCCCCTTTACGCAGCAGCGGCCCCATCGGCCAGAAGCTCATATTGATCCCGCCAAACAGGCTCGCCGGGGGCAGGCCATTGTCATACAGCACCGTCTCGACAATCGGGCCGTCAAGATTGGTCTTGTGCGCAGGCAGGATCAGCGCGGAATGTTTTTCAAACAGCGGGCGCAGCGCGGCGACCTCTTCCGGCACAATGTCGATCTGGCCATAGGCACGCGAATAGCTCCAGCGGAACAGCCGCATGGTCAGATCGAGGATGAAGGGGCTGCGTTCGGTGCGCAATTCGTGGAGATATTCCGCCGCCTGCCTGCGCAATTTGCCAGCATCTTCGCCGGTTTCCCGTGCGATTTTCTCCAGCCCTTCGCGAAAGCCGGGGGTGGCCATCACATCCTGCCGGTCCACCTGCGGTAATTTGTAGGTTACGCCATGGATCGGATATTCGGCGCGTTCCAGCGACAGTTCTGCCTGCCGCGCAACGAAACCGGCAAAGTCGCTATCCGCCTCGCCCCCGGTGCGCTTTTTCCAGCGCTGGCGTAACTGGCCGAGCGAAGCCGGTTCGCCCTGCACCAGGGCCCAGCGTTCATCCTGCCCGGCTGCGACCAAGCGGCGTTTCAAGCTTTCGCGGGGTTTGCGCGGGTTGCGCAGCAGCACAAGATCGAGCCAGCGGGCGGCCCGGCGTCCTTCGAACAGTTCCGGCCGCCAGGTAACGCGCAAGGGGGCAAGGACAGTGTCTTCCCCTTCCAGCGAGGCAACCAGCCGGGCTACTTCTTCGGAAGAGGGGGCATCCTGCCGGGCAAACAGAAACAGGCGATGGGGCGCGTGGTCTTGCGCATGGCGCGCGGCGACCCATTCTTCCAGCAGGCGCCGCTCGGTCGCACCGCGATGGGCGGCGAGATAGATGATCGTGGCTGGCATCGCCTGCGGGGAAGCGGCGGGGCCCATTGTCGGGGAAGAAGTTCCCCCCCCGCTCATCGGCGCATACTCCAGTTCCGCTCGCCCCTGTCCCGCGTAACTTGCATGGCCTGTTCTGCCCCTCTCCTGCCGGTATGTCCCCGGCCTTTGCCAAGACTGCTTCATCACAGTGCACTTGGCAAGCCGCGCGGACAAGTCAGCCCGGCTTTCCCGGATGCGGGGGTTGCAGGGTGTGGTCTGTTTCTGGCAAGGCAGGGCTGCACATGTGACAGTCCGCCCCTTACGGGCAGTGATTTTCAGCTGGTTGCCCTCTTTCGGCAGCGCGGGCGCTGATCGAAAAGGAATTCCTGTGACACAGGATACAGCCGCCACCGGCCCCAGCACGCCGCCCGTTGATCCCCCCTTGCGGGAATTGCCGATCCAGACGGCCGATTCCGGATTCTACAATGGGTTCAGCAAGCATGTAACCATCCCGGCCAAGATCATTGTCAGCGTGCTGATCGTCTGGGCAGTGATGTTTCCTGCCCATGCGAGCGAGACGCTCGCGCTGGCGAATGAGACGATCATTCGGCAGTTCGCCGGCTGGTATATCTATCTGGTCGCTTTCCTGATCCTTGTTTGCCTGGGCCTGGCGATCATGCCGCAATCGGGGTCATTGCGGCTGGGTGCACCGGGCGAACAGCCGGAATTTTCGCGCTTCAGCTGGTTTTCGATGTTGTTCGGGGCCGGGATCGGGATTGGCATGCTGACCTATTCCACTGGCGAGCCGCTGGCGCATTTTCAGACCAATCCAGACATTATCCGCGGGCTGGTCGAACCGGCCAGCGCCGCTGCGGTCCCTTCTGCCTATGAATATACCTTCCTGCACTGGGGGCTTGGAGCCTGGGCGACCTATGCGCTGGTCGGGCTGGCGGTGGGCTATGTCGCCTATCGGCGGAATCTGCCGCTGACGATCCGTTCCAGCCTTGCGCCACTCTTCGGCCTGCGCATGTCCGGTTTCAGCGGGCATATCGTGGATATCGTGGCCGTGGTGGCAACGATCCTGGGTGTCGCGGTGACCATGGCGCTGGGGGTCGAGCAATTCGTGGCCGGGCTTTACCGGCTGGGAATGGGTGAATGGCTGCTCAATGATCAGGGCACCTCGTCCGACTGGGCAATTGTCCTCGCTCTCGTGCTGCTGGTGGGGGCTTCAACCCTGTCGGCCCTGTCCGGAGTCGGGCGCGGGATCAAATGGTTGTCCAACCTCAATATGGGGCTGTCCTTCCTGCTGCTGGCGGTGTTCCTGCTGTTCGGGGCCGGGCTCTATGCGATCAAGCTGCTGGGGGCCGCGCTGGTCGACTATCTCGCCAGCTTGCCGCAGGCGACGCTGACATGGTGGCGCGCCGATGGCACGGCCACAGGCGATGCGCTGGCGCAATGGCAGCTTGACTGGTCGGTTTTCTACTGGGCGTGGTGGATCGCCTTTGCCCCCTTTGTCGGCATGTTCATCGCGCGCATTTCGCGCGGGCGCACCGTGCGTGAATATGTGCTGGGCGTGATTCTGGTGCCATCGCTGATGTGCTTTATCTGGATGGCACTGGCGGGCGGCACGGCAATCGACCTGGAACTGAGCGGCGTTGCGCAGGGCACCATCCTGCAAGCGGGCATTTCCGACCAGATCTATGCCACCATTTCAGCTATGGTGAGCCCGGCCTGGGCTTATATACTGTCGGGCCTGATCGTGATCCTGCTGATGACCTATCTGATTACCTCGGCGGACAGTGCCATCCTGATCGTCAACACGATCAACGGGGCTGGCGGTGATGACAGCGGCGCGCGGCGGCACATCATCTTCTGGGGGGCAGCCATTGCGCTGGTAGTCGGCAGCATGCTGATCCTTGGCGGAATAGAGGCCATCCGGGTGACGATGATCATCGGCGGGCTACCCTTTTCCGTGGTGACAGCGCTGATGGCGATTTCGATCATTAAGGCGATTATTTTCGACCTCGTGCGCAAGCGGCACGGGGTTGAGACGCATTGCGAGGATATTCTGGCCGAAGCTGCGGAACGCCAGGCCTGAGCCAGCCACTCAAGTAGTTGCAGATCGTGACTTGCCTTTACTGCGCAAGCACTTGCGCGACCATGCCTATAAAAATAAGTAAAGAACAAGTATAAAATATATTATATTAACTGTTTCTTGAGCAATCATGCATATTGTTGACCTTTAATATAAATTACACTTCATCAATAAATGAGCATGAGATTCCTTAAAAATGAGTCAGGGAATCTATTGCCCTGTGTTGTCATTTTGCAACGGGTTTTGCAGCGAATAAAATAATTTTCCTCTACCCGGTGGATTGAGCGACATCACTTTGTTACGGGCCGCGCCCACACGACGAATGTTCATTTCCAGAACGCTCTATATTTCGTCGTTGCCCGCTGAACCATCAGGGTTCGCATGGCGCTCAGGTTCGAGAAGAACAACAGAGGGAAATCCCAAATGCTTAAATTTGCCAGCAGCGCGTCCGTTTGCGCGCTTGCCACAGCCATTGCCGTGCCGGCCGTTGCGCAGGAAGCGCCTGCCGCACCCGCCCGTGAAGGTGGTGTCCAACAGATCGTCGTGACCGCGACCAAGCGCAGCGAAGACCTGCAGGATGTTGCCATTTCCGTGAACGCCATCGGTGAGGAGCAGCTCGGTGAGTTGGGTATCTCCACCTTTGACGATTACCTCGCCCAGCTGCCGAATGTGACGGCGGGCGGCAGCGGCCCCGGCCAGTCGACGATCTATATTCGCGGCCTCGCCTCTACCACGCCAAACCTGACCACCGCCGGTGTGGCAGGCCTCGCCCCCAATGTGGCAATGTATCTTGACGACCAGCCGCTTGCCCAGCCGGGCCGTAACCTGGATGTTTACGCAGTTGACCTTGAGCGTATCGAAGTCCTCTCCGGTCCGCAGGGCACACTGTTCGGTGCCAGCTCGCAGGCCGGCGTGGTCCGCCTGATCACCAACAAGCCGAGCCTGTCCGGCTTTGACGTAGGCGTGAACCTTGAAACCTCCTTCACCAAGGGTGGCGAGACATCCTACAAGGCAGACGCGATGATCAACCTGCCGGTGACCGACAGCGTCGCCCTGCGCGGCGTCGTCTTCCTCGATGACCAGGGCGGCTATATCGACAATGTTGCCGGAACCCGCGATGCCAGTGAAAGCGCCCGCTTCCGCCCGGCAGGTACGGTGCGTGCCAATGGTGTCCCGGTCAGCACGCTGCGCGGCGGCTTCCAGGCCGGTGCAGACCTTTCAGCGGTCAACTTCATCGCGGCTGACAATGCCGGCAAGGTGCAGGACAATTTCAACGACACGCAATATGCCGGGTTCCGCGTTTCTGCGTTGTATGAATTCACGCCCGACTGGCGCCTGACCGTATCGCATATGCGCCAGAGCGTTGAATCCGATGGCGTGTTCTTTGCCGATCCGGACCTTGGCCTCGATAATCTCGACATCCAGCGTTACGAAGATGATCGCCTGGAAGATGATTTCTCCAACACCAGCTGGACGGTCGAAGGCCGCCTGGCCATGCTCGATGTCGTCTATACCGGTGCCTATACCGACCGCGAGACGCAGCAGCGGGTGGATTATTCCGACTATCTCTTCGTCGGCCAGTATCTGCCCTACTATATCTGCGATGGCTCGGTTACTTATCCGGGCATGGCCAATCCCAGCGGCACTTGCCAGGCGCCGAATCTCTATGTGACGTCGGATTCCAACACGACCGTGTTCACACAGGAACTGCGCTTCAACACGCCCGCAGACAGTCGCTTCCGCGTGACGGCTGGTGGCTTCTATTCGGACCTGGAACTGAAGGAACGCAATGACTTCGCCTATCCGGGCAATGTGCTGGCTGCACCGTTCGGCCCGTTCAAGCCGAACTTCCCGCAGACCGGCTACACCAGCGATCCGGGCCCGTTCCCGGCAGACACGATCTTCCGCAACGACATTCGTCGTACCGATGAGCAATATGGCCTGTTCGGTGAAGCCACGTTTGATGTGGTGCCGGACCTGCTGAGCGTGATGGTTGGTGCGCGTTACTACAACATCAAGGTGGACTTTGAAGGCAGCGCCAACGGTTCCTTCTGTAACTCGTTCAGCGCTACGGACCAGGATGCCTTTGGTACCGACCTGAACGACCTGTATGATGGTGACGGTCAGTACACCTTCATCGGTAGCTGTTCGCCGGCGCTGCGCCAGACCTTTACTCAGGGGCAGAGCATCGCCGATATCCAGGCGGCGGGTCTTAGCCTTGCCCAGGCTACTCAGGTGTTCAACGCGCTCAGTGCGCCGGACAAGGCGAAAACCTCTGGCACCATCTTCAAGGGCACGGCCACGTTGACCCCGACCGAAGACTTGCTGTTTTACATCACCTATTCGGAAGGCTTCCGCCCCGGCCTGCTTAACCGCCCCGGCGGTGCGACCAATGGCGCCGGCTATACCGTGCCGTTCGAGCTCGAAACCGATGAAGTGAAGAATTACGAATTCGGTTGGAAGATGGACCTTGCCGATGGCCAGCTGCGCATCAACGGCAGTGCCTTCTTCGTGGATATCAGCCGTCTGCAGACCACGATCTTCGATCCCAGCATCACCAATCTGTTCTTCTCGGACAATGCGGCCAATGCAGAGATCAAGGGCGTGGAAGGTGAATTCACCGTGGCACCCTATGCCATGCCGGGCCTGACCGTGGCCGGTGCGTTCTCCATCCTCGACACGAAGATCACTGACGTGCTGACCCCGACCAACGATGTGGTGCAGGGCGGAAAGCTGGCCTATGCGCCGTCCTTCCAGGGCAATATGCGGGTCCGCTATGAATGGGAGGCAGGGGATCTGCGGTTCCACATCATGCCGCAGGTGAACCATTCCTCGTCAAAGTTCACGGACATTATCGAGATCAACAAGATCAAGCTCGACAGCTACACGACTTTCAGCCTCTCGGCTGGCGTCAGGAAGAACGAGTGGTCGATTGAGCTGTTCGGAGACAATCTGACGGACAAGCGCGCGCAGGTGGCTGGCAATTTCGTCAATGACCGCGCCCGGATCACTGTCAATCGTCCGCTGACCGTGGGCGTGCGGGTTGGCTTCGACTACTAGGCCGACGATCTGATTGCTGGCGGCGGGCGGGCGAAAGCCTTGCCCGCCGCTTCGCATATCTGGCAGGGACACAGCCATGGCCAATCACGCGGATATTATGCAGCAGGCGCAGCAGGCCTTGCAAGCGGGCGATTTCGCTGGCGGGCTGGCTCTGGCCGAAGCCGTGTCGAACGAAGCGCCCGGCGATGCCGAAGCGCTCTATCTGGCGGCGGTTGCCAGCCGCTATCTCAAGCAGTTCGAGGCAGCGCAGGACTGGCTGCAGCGCTTGCATGCGGCATCGCCTGAATATGGCCGCGCATGGCAAGAGGCCGGGCATCTGGCGCGGGCGCGGGGGGATGCAGCAGCGGCGCTGGCTGCGTTCGAGCGAGCGACCCGCTTCAACCCCGCGCTGGAGGCGAGCTGGCGCGCGCTGGCGCAATTGCAGGCTGGACAAGGGCGGCAGGCCGAAGCAGCAGCGGCGACAGCGCAGGCTGATCGCTTGCGCACCATGCCGCGCGAATTGCTGGCAGTGACCAACCATCTGCATGAAGGCCGCTTGCTGCGGGCCGAGGAAATCTGCCGCCACTATCTGCGCCAGCATCCGCGCGACGTGGAAGGGATGCGGCTGCTCGCCCAGATCGGAATCAAGCTGGGCATTCTCGACGACGCCGAATTCCTGCTCGACAGCGCGGTGGCGTTCGATCCCGACAATATCCAGCTGCGGCTGGACTATATTGACGCGCTGCGGCGGCGGCAAAAGTTCGAGGCTGCGCGCGAACAGGCCGAGGCGCTGCATGCGCGCGACCCGGACAATCCGCTGTTCCAGTCGCATCTGGCGATCGAAAGCATGCAGACCGGCGAGTATGATCGCGCATTCGAGCTGTTCGATGCGGTGCTGGCAAAGGTGCCCGGCGATCCCGCCACGCTGACCAGCCGCGGCCATGCGCTGAAAACCACCGGCAAGCAGGATGAAGCGGTCGCATCCTACCGCAGCGCCATTTCCGGCAAGCCTGACCATGGCGATGCCTGGTATGCGCTGGCCAATCTCAAGACCTGGCAGTTCGACGAACCCGATATTGCCGCCATGCGCGCGCAGCTGGAGCGGCCCGATCTCGCCTTCATGGACCGCGTTCACCTGTCCTTTGCGCTGGGCAAGGCGCTGGAGGATCGCCAGGATTATGCTGGCAGCTTCCATTATTACGAGCAGGGCAACACGCTGAAGCGCCAGCAGACCCGCTACAGCGCGGACCAGATGAGCGAAGAGCTGGCAAAGCAGGCCCGGCAGTGCACGGCGGAGCTGTTTGAAAAACATGCCGGTGCCGGCCACCATGCGCCAGACCCGATCTTCATCCTTGGCCTGCCGCGGGCCGGTTCGACCTTGCTCGAACAGATCCTTGCCAGCCACAGCCAGGTCGATGGCACGCTGGAGCTGCCCAATATACTGGCGCTGGCGCACCGGCTGCGCGGCCGTAAGGCGGGGCAGAGCCTCTATCCGCAGGTGCTGCATGATCTCACTGCCGAGCAATTGGCCGGCTTCGGGCGCGACTTCATCGAGAACACCCGCATCCACCGGCAAGGCGCGCCCTTCTTCATCGACAAGATGCCCAACAATTTCCGCCATATCGGCCTCATCCAGCTGATCCTGCCCAATGCGAAAATCATCGATGCGCGGCGCGATCCG
>JAGREF010000098.1 GCA_020446665.1 Sphingomonadaceae bacterium | reverse complement strand
AATCATCGATGCGCGGCGCGATCCGATGGATTGCTGTTTCTCCGGTTTCAAGCAGCTCTTCGCTGAGGGGCAAGAGTTTACCTATGGGTTGGAAGAGGTCGGCCGCTATTACGCGGATTATGTGCGGCTGATGGACCATTGGGACGCGGTGTTGCCGGGCAAGGTGCTGCGCGTGCAGCACGAGGATGTGCTCGACGATCTCGAAGGGCAGGTGCGGCGGATGCTCGACTATTGCGGGCTACCGTTCGAGGAGGCGTGTCTGCAATTCCACAAGACCGATCGCGCAGTGCGCACGGCCAGCAGTGAACAGGTCCGCCGCCCGATCAACCGCGCGGGTCAAGGCGCATGGAAGCCCTATGAGCCATGGCTCGGGCCTCTGAAGGATGCGCTAGGCCAGACGTGAACCGTCAGGCACCTCGCCTTGCGGCGCGGCGAGCACGATCTTGCCATCCGCATCGGGAAAGCCCAGCACCAGCACTTCCGACAGCATCGGCCCGATCTGGCGCGGCGGGAAATTGACCACCGCCATCACCTTGTGCCCCACCAAACCCTCTGGCGTATAATGATCGGTAATCTGGGCAGAGCTCTTCTTCACCCCCAGCGGTGCGCCGAAATTGACCCATAGCTTGATCGCGGGCTTGCGCGCTTCGGGGAAGGGCTGGGCATCGATCACTGTCCCGGCACGAATATCCAGCTTGAGGAAGTCGGCGAAATCAATCATGTCCATCGTGCCAGCCTAAGGGCCGGGTCGCAGCCTGTCGAGCGAGGGGTAGCGAGGCCGGGGTGGAAAATGCTAGCCCGCCGCCATGCTTGCCCCGCTCCTCTCTGTCCGGACACTCCTGCTGGCGATCTTCATGATCATGGTTGGCAGCGGCTTCCTGTCCACGCTGATCGCCATCCGGCTGGAGCAGGATGGAGCGAGCGCGCTCACTATCGGCCTTGCGGCCACGGCCTATTTTGGCGGGCAGACAATCGGCTCCTTGCAAGCGCCCAAGCTGATTGCGCGGATCGGGCATATTCGCGCCTTTTCCGTGTTTGTTTCGCTCTTCTCCGCCAGCAGCCTCGCCTATGCGATTGTCACCAATGCTGCTCTGTGGACGATGCTGCGTTTCATCGACGGCTTCGTGATGTCGGGCGTGTTCGTCTGCCTGGAAAGCTGGCTCAACCGTCAAGCCAGCCCGACCACGCGCAGCACGATCCTCGCTTCCTATATGATCGTGCTCTATGGCGGGCAGGCAGGCGGGCAGTTCCTGCTCAATCTTAACGACATCGCACCTTCGCTGCCCTTCATGCTGTCGGCAATCTTGCTTTCGCTCGCCGTTTTGCCCGTTGCGCTGACGCGGATGGAACAGCCTGCGGTGGAGAAGCTCGCGCCCTTTTCCCCGCGCAGGCTCTATAGCGCATCGCCGCTGGGAATTGTCGGGACGATTGCCACCGGGGGCATGTTGGGCGCGTTTTATGCGCTGGGGGCGGTCTATGTCAGCCGAACCGGGATGGGCCTGTCACAGGTCGCGCTGTTCACCTCCATCGTGATTGCAGGCGGTGTCGCGCTGCAATGGCCGCTGGGCATGCTGTCGGACCGGCTTGACCGGCGCAAGGTGATCCTTGGCTGCTTTGCAATGGTGGTGGCGCTTTGCGCGGCGCTCTATGCGGTCGCAGGTCTGGCCTTTGCTACAATTGCGCTAGGCGCGCTGTTTGGCGGGTTCACTTTTGCGCTCTATCCGCTCTGCGTCGCCCATTCGAATGACCATCTGGAAGAAGATGAGCGTGTCGGCGCGAGCGGAGGGCTGGTGCTCGCCTATTCGGTGGGCGCGCTGGTGGGGCCAATGCTTGGTTCTGCCGGGATGCTGCTGTTGGGCCCGGGCGGGCTGTTCGCGATGATCGGGGCGATAGCTTTCGGGGCGTTCCTGTTCGGATTGTGGCGGCTGGCACAAAGTGCCCCGGTTCCCGAAGCCGACCAGCAGAGCTTTTCTGCGCTGCCGCGTACCACGCCCATGGTCGCGGTGCTGGAAGAGGAAGAGAGCTGATCCTAGGTCGGCAGCTGCCCGGTTTGCCGCAAGCCTTCCCCCAGCGCGAGCGCCGCGCTGGTGGCGAGGTTCATGGAGCGGACTTCCGCCCGGATCGGCAGGCGCAGCTTTGCGTCGCAGCGGTCCGCGACAGCGGGTGGCACACCGGCGCTTTCCTTGCCGAACAGCAGCACATCGTCTGGCTGGTAGGAAAATTCATAGGCGGATTCGCTCGCCTTGGTGGTGAACAACACCAGCCGGGCGGGGCGCACAGCCTCGCAAAAAGCATCGAAGCCTGCGTGGCGGGTGATGGTGACATGGTCGATATAATCCATCGCTGCCCGGCGCACGCGCTTGTCATCCCACAAGAACCCAAGCGGTTCGATCAGTTCGACAGGCACGCCGAAGCAAGCGCAGAGGCGCAGCACCGCGCCGACATTCCCGGCAATTTCTGGTTCGAACAAGGCAATGCGCATGGCGGTTTGACGGGTCAGTGCTTCGCAGTGCTGCCCCGTGCGAGCAAGCGCACCGGCACGCGCCGGGTCGGCTGGTCAGGCGACTGGTCCAGCACAGCCTCCACCAGCTTCGCCCCGGCAGAGGCAAAGTCCGGCTCGATCGTGGCGAGCGGCGGGGAGGTGTGCTCGCCTGCCTGCAGCCCGTCAAAGCCGATCACACCGACATTATCGGGCACGCTGATACCGGCGGCGCGCAGCCCCTCCAGCACGCCAAAGCCGATGGCGTCGCACACGGCAAAGACAGCGTCGAATTCCTGCCCCTGCGCAATCATTTCGGCAATGGCGCGGCGGCCCTGCTCGTCGCGCTCAAACCCTTCTTCCACAGGGATCGGCAACGCCTTCAGCCCGGCTTCCTCCATGACAGCGCGATAGGTTTCCACCCGTTCCGCAAACTGGCGCTGGCGCGTTTCACCGGCGCCGATACAGGCGATCTTGCGATAGCCGCAATCAATCAGATGCTGCGCGGCCATGCGCGCACCCTGCTGGTTGTC
>JAGREF010000097.1 GCA_020446665.1 Sphingomonadaceae bacterium | reverse complement strand
GTGCGGATTTCATGCGCGACATTGTCCGACATATGCTTGTGCATTCGCAGCAGGCGGGTTTGCCGGGCCAGTGTGCCGGCACTGTTGGCGGCCAGCATGTCAATCTCGTCGGGCTGGTCGGGCAGGCGCTGCAGCTGGTCCAGCTGACTTTCCCCCGGATCGCTGAACAGCGCGTTGATATGCGCCACGCGCTGCGCGAGCGAGCCGCTGGTCGTGCGCGCAATCCACCAGACCGCCAGCACGACCATCAGGCCAGCGGCGAAGAAAATGGCCAGCACCTGCCATTGGGCGGCCCTGTCAGCGGCATATTCACGGGCCACCAGCAGATCGAGATTTTCATCCAGCCGCGCAGACCGGGCATAGACCGGTTTGCCGCCGGGCAAAGTGATAAAGCCGCGCTGCGAAGTGGCCGGATTCAGCTGCGGCCAGCTGGCAATATCACCTGCCAGCGTCTTGCCGCTTTCAGCCAGCAGATAATGCGTCTTGCGCCCTTCCAGCTCTTCCACGGCAAAGCGGTCTTCCAGCCGCGCCAGCAATTCAGCCCGGCCGCCACTGGCGTAAATATCGACCAGCCCCGCCACATCGGTTGCAGTATTTTCTTCCAGTGACCGGCGCATGGCCTGTTCCAGCGTCGCCCAGGTCACGCCGCCCAGCAGCAACACGGCCAGCACCGCGACCAGGATCGCGTTGCGGGCCAGACGGGCAAAGATGGAGCGGGTCAGGGGCATGGCAGCCGGCTATCGCCTCTATTCGCCACGTGTCAGGCGGTAGCCTGCGCCCCAGATCGTCTCCAGCGCGGGCTTGTCAAAGCCATCTTCCAGCTTGCGGCGCAAACGGCCGATGTTCACGTCCACCACATTGGTCTGGGGATCGAAATTCATTTTCCACACATCGCGCAGCAGCATTTCGCGGGTTACCGTTTCGCCAGCATTTTCCATGAAATAACGGAACAGTTCGAATTCCTTGGGGCTGAGCGCAATATGCTTGCCGCCGCGAAAGGCAGTGCGCGCCTTCACATGGCATTCAAACGCGCCGAACAGGATCACGGCCCCTTGCGCCTGCCCGCTGGCGCGGCGATGCAGGGCACGTACCCGGGCGACCAGTTCCTGAGGCTCATAGGGTTTGCCGAGGTAATCATCGACGCCTGCATCCAGCCCTTCGATCCGGTTTTCGCTGCGGGCCAGCGCCGACAGCATCAGCACCGGCACATCCAGCCCGGCCGCGCGCAGCCGTTCCACGATCTGCAGCCCTCCCATGTCGGGCAGCATCCGGTCGAGGATGATGACGTCGAAATTCTGCATCCCGGCACGGCGCAGGCCAGCTTCGCCGGTGGCTTCCCAGATCACCTGTACGCCAAGCGTTGCGGCCAGATCAATCACGGCCCTCGCTGCTTGCGCGTCATCCTCGACATAGAGGATTTCAAGACCTTCCGAAGACGGTTTTGCCATGATGGCTTGCTGCCCCTGCGCCTGTTGCATGCCACTTTCCCCGTGTTGCACTCCGGAATCCCGGAATTTCAAGGAAAAAGCACTAGGGCAGGGGGTGGGTAAAGTCCCGTTACAATCCTTGTTAGGTTGTGTGCCAGGTTAGAGCTTTCCGAATTTGCCTTCGTAGGCGGCCATATCATCCTCGGCCAGCAGCCGGGCCTGTTCCACCCAATTATCGCGCCGGATACGGCCTTCGAAACGGCCAAGCTGGGCGTCGATCCGGTCAATATCGGCATCGCTCCAGGCTGCAATCTGTTCGAATTGCGTCACATCCAGCGACTTGAGCAGTTCCACCAGCTTGGGGCCGACACCCTTGATGCGGGTGAGATCATCGGCGGATTCTTCCTGCACCGTATGCGTCGCCGCTGCGGCGGCATGTTCCAGCTGTTCGTCCTCCACAGCTGCTGCAACGGCTGCGCCAACCCCGGCGAGCCCTTCGGGCACTGCGGGCGGGACAGGCACGCTCTCCTTGCGGACAGCGGGCGGCGCATCAATCAGCGCCTGATTGCGGGCAGCCCGGTCTGCCCCTTCGTCCAGCGTATCGCCCTTGGTGGTTTCCACCCGCGTGCGCCGTGTCGCGACAAAGACGAACCATGCCACTGCGATCCCGATCAGCAGGGCGACAAGGAAAATCGGCCAGTTTGCTTGCAGCAATTCGCTCACTCTTCAGGTCCTTCCTGATCCATCACGCTTTCGTCGATCTGGCGGCCCCACAGGGCCCAGCCAATACCGATACCTATGGCATAGGTCACCAGCGCCAATACAAGAATTTCTGCCCAGATCGCCATGGTCTATCTCGGCCCCGGCGTGTCAACGGGGGTGGGTTCCAGCGGCACGGTGGCGATCACGGAAAATTCGATCCGGCGATTGGCCGGATCTGTCGGGTCCAGCCCTTCCACGGGCTGGCTGGAGCCAACCCCGGTGGCGCGCAGCCCGTCTGCCGGGATGCCGCGATTGATCAGCGCACGGCGGATCGCATCGGCGCGATCCCGCGACAGCGCCAGATTGCCCGGTTCCGGGCCGGAACTGTCCGTATGGCCGGTGATGGCAATGATGCTGCCAAGGCAGGGGCGCAAAGCCGCCGCTACTTCATTCACAAGTTCCCGGCTGCCAATTTCGATATCGGAAGAGGATTCCTCAAACCGGATCGTCCGGGCGCGCAGCAGCGCTTCGACGTCTTCCTGACAATGCAAGGGCGTGAAACCGGCCTTGGCCGATTGCACCCGCATCGTTCCATCGGCCCAGTGCACGCCGCCCACACCGGGCACAGCGGCCACGGCCTTGGCCACGCGGTCGCGGGTTGTTTCGTCCAGTTCTGCATCGCCGGACAGCAGCGGATGGCGGGTGGGAGACCCGGCATAGGCGTAGAAGCGGGCCGTTACTCCTTTGCCGCCCGCTTCAGCGATGGCCACAGCGGCTCTGGCGGAGAGCTCTTCTGCCATGGGGGTGTCATTGCGCTCAGCGCCGATCAGCGCCACGATGGCGGTCAGCAAGGCACCGGCAAGTATGGCGATGTGAGGGCGGACGAGCATATGCTGCCCATACCGCCCCCGCTGCTCAAGTCAAAGACCTGTCAGTTCTGGCGCATGCTGCCCGCCAGACCCGTCAGCTGGATGAATTCCTGCCGCCAGAAATCCTCCTGCTTGCCTGCCAGTCGCTGAATATCGCCATAGCTGAAATCACCCAGCATCGGATCGCCGCGCAGTTTCTGGCCATAGGCGGCGACCGCAGCGGCGAAGGCGAAATCGCCGGTCGGCAGGCGCGGATTGGCGAGGCGGCTGGCGGGCACGACAAAGTCGATCAGTTTCGACGTGTCACCATCGGGCAGCTTGTAGCGCAGCTTCACATGCGCGGCCTCGCTGGCCTTGGCAGCGGCGGCGGCAGTGGGCGTGCCTTCATAGCGGCGCGGCGAAATCCAGCCCTTGGTCCCGACCGGCACGATTTCGTAGATTGCAGTGACCTGATGCCCGGCGCCAATATCACCGGCATCGACCTTGTCATTGTCGAAATCCTCCTCGCGCAGGGCCCGGTTTTCATAGCCGATCAGGCGATACTGGCTGACGACAGCCGGATTGAATTCGACCTGGATTTTCACATCCTTGGCGATGGTGAAGAGCGTGGACTGCATCTGGTCGCCCAGCACTTTCTTCGCTTCCATCGCGCTGTCGATATAGGCGTAATTGCCATTACCCTTGTCCGCGATCTGTTCCATCATCGCTTCGTTGTAATTGCCCGTGCCAAAGCCGAGCGTGGTCAGCGTGATGCCCGTATCGCGGCGTTGCTCGATCATCTCGATCAGCGCATCATTGCTGGTCTGGCCAACATTGAAATCGCCATCAGTGGCCAGGATCACACGGTTGACGCCGCCCTTGATGAAATTGTCTTCCGCCACCTGATAGGCGAGCTTCAGGCCTGCGCCGCCCGCGGTGGAGCCACCGGCATTGAGCTGGTCGAGCGCCGCGCGGATCTTGCGTGGGTCATTGGTCGGTTCCAGCACCAGCCCGGCAGCCCCGGCATAGACAACGATGGATACGCGATCCTTGCTCGTCAGTTCGCCTGCCATTTGCGATAGCGCGGCCTTGACCAGCGGCAGCTTGTCCTGGCTACCCATCGAACCGGAAACGTCGAGCAGGAAGACAAGGTTTGCCGGGGGCCGTTCAGACCGGTCCAGATCATAGCCGCGCAGGCCAATCCGCAGCAGCTGCGTATCCGCATTCCACGGGCTGCGCGCGACATCGGCGGTAACGGTAAAGGGCGTGCTGCGATCTTCCGGCGCGGGATAGGCATAGCGGAAATAGTTGATCATCTCCTCTGTGCGCACGGCGTCTTTCGGAGGCAGGCGTCCGCCATTCAGGAAGCGTCTGGAATTGGCATAGGACCCGGTATCCACATCGACCGAGAAGGTGGAAACCGGCTCGGTCGCGGTCAGCTTGACCGGGGAAACGTCCTCACCCTCATAGCGTTCGCGCTCAGGATCCTGCGCCACCACGACCGGCGGGATATAGGATGGGGAGGGGGAAGCCATGCGCGTCATCTCCTGCGCTGGCGCACCGGCAATCATCGGAGGCGGGGGCGGAGGCGGAGGTGGAGGAGGCGGTGGAGGTGGAGAAGGCGGTGCGATATCCGCCGTGGTCACGCGATCCTGCGGCTTGGTGCTGGTAACCCCGTCCTGCTGTGAGGCACATGCGGCCAACAGCACCACATGGGCAGAGACGATGCCAGTGAAGATCGTGCATTTCCTGATTCTGGCCATGGCCGTTCCCTCCTCCTGATATGGCATCGCATCCTCCCTTTTGCATGTGAATGGATGCTGAATGATATAATGTATCATTTGAGAGTCAAGCAGGGGCAGGCGATGCGCCCGCTAGCGTCAACCGGCGATGGAGGGGGGATGCGGCCTGGCGCCGCTGGACAAATTCCCCGCGACCTAAGCCGCGTCCTCGTCTTTCGGCCCCATATTCTTGCGGAACAACACGCGGTCTTCCGGGCCGAATCCCTTGTGCCAGATCACCCAGCCATAGGTGAGCAGGATCGCAGGGATGCCGAACAACAGCTCGGCCCATTCGGGCAGCCAGGTCGCGGCATAGCCGACCACCACGGCTGGCCCCGCAGCCCAGATCAGCGCCCAGCGCCAGTTATTGACCCGATGGCCCAGGATGCGCGAGAGCAGCCACGCCTTGACCAGCGAGGCCGCGCCCAGTGCCAGCATCAGCGCCATGGCCGCCGCCGCCGCCTTGTACGGCTCGCCATAGCCCAGCCGCTGCACCAGCAGGATCAGCGCAACGGTCAGCGCCGCCTGCAGCGCGATTGTGCCGATGGAAATGGCCAGATTCCGCTTGCGCGCAACATAGACCAGCGCCGCTTCGGAAACGACCGCCGTCGCCGCCACGACCTCTGCCGCCAGCAGGAAGGCCAGCGCGCCGGTGCCGCCCACGAAATTCGGGCCGATCAGCCCCATCACCCCTTCGCCCGGTACACCCAGCGCCAGCGCGATCCCGGCCTGCATGGCGACAATCCAGAAACCGACCTGCGCCACCTGTCTGGCAATCGCGCCATAATCCTTGAGCTTCAGATTCTTGGTAATCACCGGGCCGAGGATCGGCTCGAAACTGGTCTTGAGCTTTTGTGGCAGGCTCGCGACCTGCTGCGCCATGTAGTAAATGCCCACGGCCGCAGGTGCCGCGAAGAAGCCGAGGATGAAGATATCCAGCCGCCGCGTGCCCCATTCAATCGCATCGGCCGTCGCCAGCGGTAAAGCCTTTGCGGTCATCTTGCTCATGGCAATGGGGTGGGGACGCCAGCCACGTGGCAGACCATAGGAACGCAGAAACGGCCACAGCGCCGCCAGCATCCCGGCATAGATGGAAGCCAGATAGGCAAGCCCCAGCCCGGCATCATGGCGCTTGTCAGGCAATGTGTAGAACAACACGCCAGCCATGATCGAGATCGTCCACGGTTCCACCACGGCGCGCGCACGGACGGTGGCGGCAATGTCATAGCGATAGGCCTGCGCGGCAAGCAGGATTTCCGTCAGCGCATAGGCGGGGATAGCCAGCACCAGCCATCTATCCAGCGGATCGTTCATCCCGTTGGGGAACATCGGCGTCGGGAAGAACCACAGCGCCGTGCCAACGATTGCGGAGAAGAGGACCGCCAGCAGCATCCCGTCAAAGACAAGATTGGCCGGATGTTCCTCCTCGCCTTCGGTCAGGCGCTGGGCCAGTCCGCGCTTCTCCCCCATCGAGCAAATCAGGGCGAGCAATTCGATCACGACCAGCGCAGAGGCATAGCGGCCCACAGCGTCCTCGCCATAGAGACGCCCGGCAATGAACAGGAAAGGCAGACGCGCCAGCAGCCGCAACAGGAAACCGAAGAAATTCGTCCTCCCGCCCTTGGCCAGTGCGGCGATGTCGCCTTGCTGTTCAGCACTGCTCACGCAGGCGCGCCCTGTTCAGCGCGTAAAGGGCGGGACAGCAGGCCAGACACGATTTCGCGGGCCGGTGCGCCTTGCAGCAATTGGCACACAGCCTCGACAATCGGCATGTCGATGCCCTGCGTGCGGGCGAGTTCGCCCAACACAGGCGCGGTGTGCGATCCCTCTGCCACTGTGCGGCGATCCGACAACAGCTCTGCGGGAGATTTCCCTTCGCCCAGCGCCTTGCCGAGCGAGAAATTGCGGCTGGAGGTGGAGGAACACGTCAGCACCAGATCGCCCAGGCCGCACAGCCCGGCCAGCGTGTCGCGCTCTGCCCCCAGATGCTCGCCAAAGCGCATCATCTCGGCATAGCCGCGTGCGATCAGGGCGGCGCGGGCATTCTGGCCCAGCTGCAACCCATCGACCACGCCGCAGGCAATGGCGAGCACGTTCTTCACCGCGCCGCCAATCTCGGCCCCGGTGACATCGTCCGAATAATAGGGGCGGAAGGCAGGCCGGGCGATCACCGGAGAGAGCCGTTCCCATTGTTCATCCCCGCCGCTGCAAGCCAGAGTGACTGCGGTGGGCAGCCCGGCGGCGACTTCGTGGGCAAAGGTCGGGCCGGACAGGATGGCGATGGCGCTGCCCGGAGCGGCATCCGTGGCCACTTCATTCATCAGTCGATGCGTGCCTGCCTCGATCCCCTTGCTGCACAGGATCAAATCACGCGGATGGACCGGCATGGAGCCGATCACACTGCCAAGATGCTGGGCTGGGGTGACAGACAAAACGACATCGCAAGCCCCGACCGCACCCAGATCGCTGGTGGCATGGATGGTGGGAGACAAGCTGGCAGAGGGCAAATAGGGCGTGTTGCGGTGGTGCGTGTTGATCTCTTCCACCACTTCCGCATTGCGCGACCACAAGGTGACATCGCGCCCGTCACTGGCCAGCATTTGCGCCAGGGCGGTGCCCCATGCGCCCGCGCCGATCACGCCTACTATATCGCTCATGCCTTTACTCCCGCTCCCCGCGCCGGTTCGGCATCGGGATCCAATGGCCAGCGTGGACGGGCGCTTACGTCCAGCGGGTCAAACTGCCCCATAGGCAGCCTCTCGATCCCGGCCCATGCGATCATTGCCGCATTGTCAGTGCATAGCGCCAAGGGCGGCGCGACAAAACGCATGGAGTGTTTTGCTGCCATGCTCTCAAGCGCGGAGCGGATCGCTGCATTGGCAGCAACCCCGCCAGCAACCACCAGCGCAGGCACGGGCCCCATGGCATCCAGCGCAATGCGCAGACGATCAAGCAGGCAGTCAATTGCTGCCTGCTGGAAACTCGCGGCAACATCGGCGTCGCTATGCTGGCCGCTTTCCTTGGCGCGCATCACCGCGCTTTTCAGCCCGGCGAAGGAGAAATGCGGTTCCCCGCTGCCAACCAGCGGACGGGGCAGAGGCACGGCGGTGCCGTCGCCCTGCTGCGCCAGCCGTTCCACCGCGGGGCCGCCGGGATAGCCGAGCCCCAGCAGCTTGGCGGTCTTGTCAAAGGCTTCCCCCAGCGCATCGTCAATCGTCGTGGCAAAGCGGCGATATTGCCCCACGCCATCGACGCGCAGGATCTGGCAATGGCCTCCGCTGACCAGCAGCAGGGCATAGGGGAATTGCAGCTCTGCATCGGCGAGGCGTGGTGACAGCGCGTGGCCTTCCAGATGATTGATCGCCAGCAGCGGCACGCCGCTCGCCATTGCCAGTGCCTTGGCACTGACCAGCCCGACCATCACCCCGCCAATCAGGCCGGGGCCGGCGGTGGCGGCGATTGCGTCCAGTTCTGGCAGGCTGATCCCGGTCTCCTCCAGCACGGCCTCGATCATGGGGGCAAGCCGTTCAGCATGGGCGCGGGCGGCAATTTCCGGGACCACGCCGCCATAGGGCGCGTGTTCGGCATCCTGCGAGGCAATGCGCTGGGCAAGGATGTGCCGTTCGCTGGTCACAAGCGCCACTGCCGTTTCGTCGCAGCTGGATTCTATGCCGAGGACAAGGCCCATCCTGCTTTCCCTTAGCGACATGACAAGCTAGGGCAAGCACCGCCCATGAATGATACAATCAAACTGCGTCTCGGAACCCGTCAGTCCCCGCTTGCCATGGTGCAGGCGCGCGAAGCCCGCGCCCGCCTGTGCGCCGCGCATGGATGGGATGAAGCCGAGATCGAACTCGTGCCCGTGGTGGCCAGTGGCGACAAGATTCTTGACCGTCCGCTGGCTGAAATCGGTGGCAAGGCCCTGTGGACCAAGGAACTGGACGGCTGGCTGGCTGAAGGCCGGATTGATGCTGCCGTTCATTCGATGAAGGATGTCGAGACGGTTCGGCCCGATAGTTTGCAGATCGCTGCCATCCTGCCGCGCGAAGATGTGCGCGATGTGCTGGTCGGGGCGGCCAGTATCGCGGCAATTCCCCACGGGGCGACCATTGGCACCAGCGCGCCGCGCCGGGCTGCGCAGATGCTGCACCAGCGGCCTGATTGCCGGGTGGTGGGTTTTCGCGGCAATGTCGCGACCCGGCTGGGCAAGCTGGAGGCAGGCGAAGCCGATGTCACCTTGCTGGCGGCAGCGGGCCTCTCGCGACTGGGCCAGCTCGATGTCGGCACGCTGCTCGATGCAGACAGCTGGCTGCCAGCCCCGGCGCAGGGCGCGATCGGGATTGAATGCAACGCTGCAAACGAGCGCGCCTGCGCTCTGGTTGCCGCGATTGACGATCAGCCCAGCCATCGCGCGGTGATGGCTGAGCGTGCCTTGCTGCTCGCGCTGGGCGGCAATTGCCACAGCGCGGTGGCGGTGTTGAGCCGCTGGCAAGGCGGGCAGCTGCTGCTGCGTGCAGCCTTGTTCAGCCCCGATGGCAGCGAGCGGGTAGAGGGCGAAGCGCAGTTTGATCCGCTGGACATGTCGGGACCCAAAGCGCTGGCGGCCGAGCTGCTGGCGCGGTCCTCCCCCGCCATTACCCGGCATTTCACCGGGGCATGATTTTCAGCCGGGTAATCGCGATCCGGCCAGAGCCGGGCTGCTCCGCGACTGTGAAGCGGGGCGAACAGCTGGGCCTGCCCATGGCGGGTTTCCCCTTGTTCGAAGTCGTTCCCGTCGCATGGGAACAGCCTGTTCGCGCGCATTTTGATGGTGTGCTGGTCGGCAGCGCCAACGCCTTTCGTCATGGCGGGGAGGGGCTGGAGGGCTTGCAGCATTTGCCCGTCTACGCGGTTGGCGAGGCAACAGCGCAAGCAGCCCGCGCAGCAGGCTTTACCGTTGCGCAGGTGGGTGCGGGCGGATTGCAAGCGGTTCTGGATTCGCTCGCCGGGCAACAGCTCGCGCTGATCCGCCTTGCCGGGCGCGATCACGTGGCGCTGTCTCCACCGCCGGGGATAAAGCTGGCAGAACGCATATGCTATGAAAGCCGCGCCTTGCCGTTGCCGGAGATGCTGGTGGAAAGCTTGCAGGGCGGGGCGCTGGTGCTGCTCCATTCGGCGGTCGCCGCCACCCATCTTGCCAGCGAAGTGCAACGGATCGGGCTGCCGCGTGGCCAGCTGGCTCTGGCCTGTCTCGGCCCCCGGATAGCGGCATCGGCAGGCACGGGCTGGGCTGCTGTCGTGAACGCATCCACCCCTACGGAAACGGCACTGCTGGCCTTGGCGCGGGACATGTGCCATGGAAAAGCCATAGAACGCTGACAGCCGTAGTCGCGACGGCACAAGGCGCGAAATGGATTGGAATGGATAGCTACAAGTCTCTAACCGGCAAAGCGAGCGCCAATGATAGCCGCAGCTCGCTCAAGACCCTCTTCTATGCGGTTGTAATCGCCTTCTTTGTTGGTGCCGCACTGGTCGCCTTTATCGCCTGGCGCACCGATTTTGGCGATGGCGCGGCCGGGGTCATTCGCGAGAATCCAGAGGATCAGGCCAAGCTTGCAGATCTGCCGAAAGGAGCAGGAGCGACTCCTTCAGCCAGCCCGACCAGTGCAAAAGACGTGGCAGAAGCGGCACAGGCAGTGGAACGCGTTGAGGAACAGCAAGGCGGACTGGATCAACGTCTGGCCGCAGCCGAACAGCGCCTGGCGAAGCTTGACCTGCAGGCGCAGGCCGCTGCGGGCAATGCCGCGCGGGCCGAAGGGTTGCTGATCGCCTTTGCCACCCGCCGCGCGCTCGAACGCGGGGCAGAGCTGGGCTATCTTGCGGACCAGCTACGGCTGCGCTTTGGTGATGCGATGCCCAATGCGGTGCGCACAGTGGTGGCTGCGTCGCGCGATCCGATCACGCTGGACCAACTGGTCGCGCGGCTGGAAGGGCTGGGGCCCGATATCTCCAATGCCTCTAACGAATCCGGCTGGGCCCGGTTCAAACGCGGGATCGATTCCCTGTTTGTCGTGCGCCGCGAAAGCGCGCCTTCCCCGCAGCCGGAGCGGCGGCTGGACCGGGCGCGCATGTTCCTTGAAAGCGGGCGGGTGGAAGCAGCGATTGCCGAAGTGGAGCAGCTTCCGGGTGCGGAACTGGCCGACAAATGGATCGCCGATGCCAAACGCTATGCCGAAGCGCAGCGGGCGCTCGACCTGATCGAAACCGCGGCTGTGCTCGAACCGCGCCGCCTGCGCGACGGGGCAGGCAACCCGGTGGAACAGCTCAGCCCGGCGGGGACCTGAGAGTCAGGCTCTCAGCAGCTCCGGCAGATCGCCAGTCATCCCGCGCGCTTCCTCCATGAAGAAACGCTTGAGCGGGGCAATGCGCTGGATACTGCCCATGCCAAAGCGCCGGATGGCGCTGGGCAGCTTGCCGGGAATGCCGAAAATGCGCGTCAGCCCGTCTGTGGCAGACATTACCATCAGCGCATCAACGGCGCGCCATTTCTCATAGCGCTTGAGCATCTGGGCATCCCCCAGATCGAGACCGAGGCGGCGCGTTTCGACCATTACCTCTACCAGAGCGCCAACATCGCGCAGGCCGAGGTTCAGCCCCTGTCCGGCAATCGGATGCATGCCGTGCGCACTGTCGCCCACCAGCGCGAGCCGGTCTGCGATGATTTTTGCCGTATGCTGGAAGGAGAGGGGATAGGACATGCGCCGGGAATTGAGGCTGATCCGGCCCATCAGATCGCCCATCCGCTTTTCCACTTCCGCCAGGAAGGCACGGTCCGACAGCGCAATCACGCCTGCGGCGTCTTTCTCGTCCACTGTCCACACCAGCGCGCTGCGATGCTGGCCATCGGGCCCATCGAGCATGGGCAGCAAGGCAAAGGGCCCTGCGGGATAGAAGATTTCCCACGCGACATTGTCATGCGGCTTTTCATGGTCCAGCCCCACGATCATCGCGCGGTGGCTGTAATCCCAATGCGCCATTTCCAGCCCGGCTTCCTCGCGGGTGGGGGACTGGCGCCCTTCTGCACCGATCATCAGTTCGCCATGCAACACCGTGCCATCGGCCAGCGTGGCGGAAACCCCGTGTTCGCCGCGATGGCGCTCCACCACTTGCACCGGCGCGTGCCAGTCAATCAGAGGTTCTTCGCGCGCCGCTTCGAACAAAGCGAGCCGCAATTCGCGATTGGCGAACATCCGCCCCAGCGATCCCTCATGCGGTTCGGGGCGAAAATCGAGCCTGCCCGGCTTCATCTGGTCTGTCACGGCAATCGCATCAATCGGGCAACCGAAGGGTTCAAGCCGTTCGCCAAGGCCAATATTGCTGAACAGGTTCCAGCTGGCCGTGGAAATGGCCGAAGCGCGCCCGTCAAACCCCTCTGCGGTCAGCGAGGCCGGGTCCGCCATATCGACGACATGGCTGGAAATGCCCTTCTTCGCGGCGGCCAGCGCCAGCGTCATGCCGACCAGCCCGCCACCGAGGATCAAAATGTCGCGCTTGTCGTTATTTTGCACGGTGTTCATTGGGCTGTATCCATTGCGGTCGCACTTGCGAATTCGTAGAGCACCCCTAAATCCGCGACGCCCCTTGGCGCAAGGAGAATGCTGTCTATGCCCGCCGGGTTCCGCCTGATTTCGCTGTTTCGCTTGCTGCTTGCCTGCATGGCATTTGCCTTCACAGCTGCGCCGCTGGCGGCGAAGAACAATATCGCGGCGGAATTGCTGTTGATGGAAGACAGCAATGGCGGCCAGCAACAGACCTATGCGATCCATTTCACCCCCGATCCGGGCTGGCATGGATATTGGTCCAATCCGGGGGATGCCGGATACGGCATGGAACTGGAATGGAGCTGGCCGCAGGACTGGTTTGGCGAGCCGCAATATCCCGTTCCGCATCGGCTGCTGCTGCAAGGGCTGATGAATCACGTCTATAAGGAGGATTATGCTGTCCTCGTGCCTGCCACCTTGCCGGCAGAGGCCGCATTGGATGATCTGGGGCCGGTCACGGTAAAGGCGCGCTGGCTCGCCTGTACTGACAAGATTTGCGTGCCCGAAGAGGCTGTGCTGACCGCGCGGCCCGCATTGGGCGACAAGCGGCTCGACCAATGGCGCGCTGCGATCCCACCGATGCTGGACCAGCGCGCGCGCTATGCCATTGCCGATGGCAAATTGCGGCTGGGCATACCGTTTCCCGCAACGGGCAAACTGGCTGACCCGCATATTTTCATCCGCACGCCGGACCTCGTCCAATATGCCATGCATCAGCGTATCTCGCGCAAGGGAGACATGCTGGTTGCCGAAATCCCTCTGATGGAATTTTCCGATCCGGATGCGCTGGATGAGGTGAGCGGTATCCTCGCAATGGAAGACGGGCAGGGCGTTCGCTTCGTCGCTGAACGGGGCGATGTGCCTGCGAATGGGCCGGAAATCATCACCAATTCGGCAGAGGGCGCCACTCCGCCGCTCTGGACCCTGTTGCTCGGCGCGCTGGCGGGCGGGCTGTTGCTCAACATCATGCCCTGCGTTTTCCCGATCCTCAGCCTCAAGGCGCTCAGCCTTGCGCGGGCAGGGGAGAGCGAGGCGGAGGCCCGGCGCGAAGGGATCGCCTATACCGCAGGCGCTGTGCTGGCTTGCACTGCGCTGGGCGCGCTATTGCTGGTGCTGCGCGCGGGCGGCGAGCAGATCGGCTGGGCGTTCCAGCTGCAGGAACCCGGCGTGGTCGTGGCGCTGCTGGTGCTGGCTGTGCTGATTACAGCGAATTTTGCCGGGGTGTTCAGCCTGCCGTCGCTATCCTTCACGCGCGACGGCGAACCGGCGAGCGCTTTCACCACTGGCCTGCTGGCTGCCTTTGTCGCGACGCCATGCACCGGGCCTTTCATGGCTGCGGCTCTGGGCGCTGCCTTGCTCTTGCCGCCTGTGCCCGCCTTGCTGCTGTTCGCAACGCTGGGGCTGGGGCTGGCCTTGCCCTTCCTGCTGATCGGTTTCCTGCCATCGCTGCGCCGCCGCCTGCCCAAACCCGGCCCGTGGATGGAGACATTCCGGCGGGCAATGGCGATCCCGATGGGGCTGACCGCGCTGGCGCTGATCTGGCTGTTGTCGCGCATGGGGGGCAAGGGATTTGCGCTGATGGTGCTGGTGGTGATTGCGGGGCTGGTGATCGCGCTGGTGGTCGTCGGGCGCTTGCAACAGCGCGGCAAGCTGGCCTGGCCAGCCTTTGCCCTGATCGCTGCGCCTTTCCTGATTTTCGGGGCCTTTGCTTTGCCCGCCAGCCTGGAACAGCCCAATGCCAGCGGCGCGCCTGAATCCATCCTGCCAGCGCAGCCCTTCAGCGCAGAGGCGCTGGCCGAGACGCGAGCCAGCGGCAAGCCGGTGTTCCTGTGGTTCACGGCAGACTGGTGCCTGACCTGCAAGGTGAATGAAGGGGTCGCGATCGAGCGCGAGGCGACGAAGCAGGCGTTTGAGAAAGCAGGCGTGATCCCGATGGTGGGCGACTGGACCCGGCGGGACGAAGACATTGCGCGCTTTCTGGACGAGCAGGGCGCAGCGGGTGTGCCGCTTTATCTGTGGTATGAACCGGGCAAAGAGGGCGAACAGCTGCCACAGGTGCTGACGCCGGACATGCTCACTGAACTGGCCGGGCGGGAGCGCCCCCGGACTGACATCGGGCAATGAACTGACCCGGCAATGTGCTGGGATTTATCATCACGGAACCCGCACCGGGCAGCGTTGCTTCCACCATGCGCGGCCCGGTGAACACCTCCAGCCGCGGATCATCGGCGGAAAACAGGCCTTCCCAGCGCCATTCGCTGCCGGTCCACACAGCATCCATCGGTAGCCGCTCGACATGGCCATTACCGATCAGCGCGAACAGCGCCTTGGCCCGCGCATCGGCGGGCACATTGCGCGCCAGCCGAAGATGGGGCCGACCGCCCTTTGCCTCACAAATCAAAGCGATAAAGGCTCTTTCTCCGGGATTGCCGAAGAGCAATCTGTCGCCTTCAGCCACCGGCGCCCAGACCGCATCGGCCGTGTCCGGCGAAGCAACCGGTGTGGACGGCGCAACCCGCACATCCACCGCGTCATCCCGCTCCAGATACTCATCCGCCGCCGGTGGCTTGCACGCGGCGAGGGGCAGAAGGGCGGCAAGGGTGACAGATTTCAGCGGGGGCAGGGGCCAATACATGGGCGGCCTATGCCAGCCTGCGCACAGTCTCGCAATTGGCACAGCTCCCCATATGCTCTCAATCCTGTGGTTTGCGGAAGCGAAAGACGAAGCGGTCTGTTTTGCCGCGGATGGCCGCGTCAAACACGCTAACATCGTGGCTGTCATCGGGATTGCGCAGCAATTGGCTTTCCGCCTCCAAAACAAAGCCGGCCGCTTCGAAATCGGCCTTCACCACGGACGGGTCAATGCGGTGGAAATCGTCCACTGTCTTGCGCGTGTCACCCGGCTTGCCAACATGGTCGATCACGCCGACGATCCCGCCGGGCTTCATCGCGCGATAAAGGGCCTTTAGAAACAGCGCCGGGTCGGTCTTCGGAATCTTCCAGCGTTCCGACTGCCAGTAGAGATCGTGATAGATCAGGTTGAGGATCGCAAAGTCAAATCGGTTGCTGCCCGCATCCAGCCGGTCAAACGGATATTGTTCCACCTTGATGCCGGGCGTGCGCTGGGTGAGGGCGGTCCATCCATCTGCCGAATAGAACTGCTCTGGTTCCAGCGCCGTAACGCTGCCCTCAGGCCCAACGGCTCCGGCCATGATTTCAGCCCAATAGCCACCGCCGGATATGACATCAGCCACATCTGCGCCCGGCTCAAAGCCGAGGAAGGCCAGCACTTCTGCGGGTTTGCGGCTCTCATCCAGTTTGCGCACCGCCTCTGGCCGCGCGGGATTGGCAATTGCGGCTTTCAGTGTGTTCATAGCGGCGACTGTTTGCGCCGATGCAACATCCGCCTGATTGGCCGTGCCAGTCGTGCAGGCACTCAATGCAAGCGCCATGGCGGTCAGTGTCGTTACGGATATCTTGCCCATTCACCCCTCCTGCTCAGAGCGACAGAATGCGCTTCCGATCAAAGCATGCAAGGTGGCGGCTGGGCGCCGGTCGACGCAGCTTGCCGGTTAGTCGATCTTGCGGGTCAGGCGGTGCGCGGGATCGACTGCAATGGCATCTGCCAAAGCGGGACAATCAAGCCCGAGCGGATCCATGAATTTCGAAGCAAGCAATTCGCCAGCATGCGGAATGGGGAGGAGGTCAGCAAGGAAAAGGGCGGAGGGGAAGCGCATGAGTCGTCAATGACCAGTCAACCGCGACGTGGCAAGCGGGACAACTATAGGTTTCCGCAAGCCATCACGCTGCGCGAGGGATAATCTTTTCCAGATCGCCGTTCAGGCGCCGCTTGGCGATACGCAGTTCGTAATCGTCTTGAAGTCCAAGAAAAAAGCCTTCAGACATGCGGAAGTAGCGAGCCAATCGCAGGTCCAGTTCACCGTCAATCCGCTCGCTGCCCTCGATTATCGCAAGCAGACGCGCGGGCGCGACCGCTATAGCTTCTGCCAAAGCGGGGCAATCCAGCCCGAGCGGATCCATGAATTCCGAAGCAAGCAATTCGCCAGCATGCGGAATGGGGAGCCAGTCAGGATTAGTGGTAATCGACGATTTCGACACCGTGCGCTTCTCCATCTTTCCAGACGAAGCATATACGCCATTGCATATTAATGGAAAGGGAATGCTGCCCTTCGCGGTCATCCTTGAGCGCGTGCAGCCGATTAGCTGGCGGGTTGCGCAAATCGTCCAGGGTCTTCGCGCGATTGAGCAAGGCAAGCTTCGCCAGCGCGCGCTGCTGAATGTCGGCAGGCAGCTTCTTGCTGCGCCTGCCAAGCCAAAGGCGTTCGGCTTCTTTGCTGGCGAAGGTGACGATCATGGATTCCTCAGAACATCGAAAAGTGCGAATCAGACATAAACGCGCTGTTTCAATTCGACTACGGACGCCGTGATTGTGGTGTAAGGCTGAACTAAAACGTGCATCAAGAAATCGATTTGCGCGTTGATAGCTCGATCATCGCAACTTATTAAACTCGCTTGCCCAGTTGCGATCTACCGCCCCCATTTCCGCTGCGTCTTGCCATAGCGCATTTTCCGCGTGCCCGGCTTGCCTTCGTTTGAACGCCCCACGCGCGGGGCTTTCTTTTCGCCTTCGTTCAGGCCCAGCTCGTCATTCTCCAGCCGCCGGATTTCGTCGCGCAGGCGGCCTGCTTCTTCGAATTCGAGATTGGCAGCGGCGTCGCGCATGCGCTTTTCGAGGTCTTCGATGTAAGCCCGCAGATTGTGGCCGACGAGATTGTTGCGCTCGTCATCGCCGGTGCTCACGACTACGCCATCCTGCGACGCGGTGTGGGCGACGATGTCCGCGATCTGGCGCTTGATCGTTTGCGGGGTGATGCCGTGTTCTTCGTTATAGGCGCGCTGCTTTTCGCGGCGGCGGTCGGTTTCCGCCATCGCGCGTTCCATGCTGCCGGTGATCCGGTCGGCATAGAGGATCACGCGGCCATCGACATTGCGCGCGGCGCGGCCGATGGTCTGGATCAGGCTGGTTTCGCTGCGCAGGAAGCCCTCCTTGTCCGCATCCAGAATGCACACCAGCCCGCATTCGGGGATGTCAAGCCCTTCGCGCAGCAGGTTGATGCCGATCAGCACGTCATAGACTCCCAGCCGCAGGTCGCGGATCAGTTCGATACGTTCGAGTGTTTCCACGTCCGAATGCATGTAGCGCACGCGCACGCCGGCTTCGTGCATGAATTCGGTGAGGTCTTCCGCCATCCGCTTGGTCAGGGTGGTGACCAGCGTGCGATAACCGCGCGCGGCGGTCTGCCGGCATTCATTGATGCAGTCCTGCACCTGGTCTTCCACCGGGCGGATTTCCACCGGCGGGTCAATCAAGCCGGTCGGGCGGATCACTTGTTCGGCAAAGGCACCGCCCGATTGCTCCATTTCCCACGATCCGGGCGTGGCGGAAACGGCCACGGTTTGCGGGCGCATCGCGTCCCATTCGTTGAAGCGCAGCGGACGGTTGTCAATGCAGCTGGGCAGGCGAAAGCCATATTCGGCAAGGGTAATCTTGCGGCGGTGATCGCCCCGTGCCATCGCGCCGACCTGCGGCACGGTCTGGTGGCTTTCATCGACGAACAACAGTGCGTTATCGGGCAGGTATTCGAACAGCGTCGGCGGCGGTTCGCCCGGCAGGCGACCGGTGAGAAAACGCGAGTAATTCTCGATCCCCGCACAGCTGCCGGTGGCGGCGATCATCTCCAGATCGAAATTGGTGCGCTGTTCCAGCCGCTGGGCTTCCAGCAGGCGGCCTTCGGCGTTCAGTTCCTTCAGGCGTTCGGCCAGTTCGAAACGGATCGCCTCCATCGCCTGCTTCATCGTCGGGCCGGGGGTGACATAGTGCGAATTGGCGTAGATC
>JAGREF010000096.1 GCA_020446665.1 Sphingomonadaceae bacterium | reverse complement strand
GAAAGCGCCGCTCGACATCGGTGAGCGCCTGCCGCGCCTGCTCGGTCACTTTCTGGTCGCGGCTGACATCGCTGATCTGCTCGTAATAGCTGAGCGCGATCAGGTAATAGGCATAGGGCGCATCCTTGTTACCCGGGTGGATCGACAGGAAGCGCGTGGCCGACTGAATCGCCTTGTTGTAATCGCGTGCGGTGTAATAGCTGAATGCACTCATCAGCTGAGCCCGTCGTGCCCAGGGCGAATAGGGATGCTGGCGTTCAACTTCGTCAAACAGCGCCGCGGCCAGTTTTGCATTGCCGCGATCAAGCCGGCGCTTGGCCTCCGAATACAGCGTTTCCACATCGCGTGCGACATAGGCCGTATCCTTCGGCCCGCCTCCGCGACCGGCGCAACCGGCAGTCAGCATGGTGGACGCGGCGAGCCCACAGGCGAGCGCGATACGGACGAACGGGACAGTACGAGTGCTGGCAGTCATGCGCCGCCTATAACCAGCACCGGCATGAACGCCAAGTGAAGTTGTGCCTGCTGCTGCTTCTGTCCACTGATGAAGCCACTGATGAAGGGACAATTTGCGTGGTTGCCGGATTAAGTATTGTCTTAAGGCCTTAACGCTAAGGCTGGTCAAATGACCGTCCTATCCATCCTGGGCAAGCTGGCAAATCCGGCCATTCCCGCCGATATCGGCGAGGAATATACGCTGCAGGCGGCGCATCGCACGCAGCGCCAGGGGCGTTTGCTGATGCTCGGCATGATGGCGATGATGCCTTTTGCCTTGTTCGATACGCGGCTGGCCAATGGCGGCAGTTGGCTGCCCTATATTCCGCCAGCCTTTGCCTTCCTGGTTTGCGCCGCCGGGTTCCTGCTACTTCGCAAGATGTCTGTCGGCGATAGCGTCACAGACGCGCAGCGTTTCCTTGCCCGTGCCGGCAAAGCGGCATTGGTTTTCGGCCTATTGGTTGGCATTTGGGGATTGGTGAGCTGGCTGTTGGCAGCCCCCGACACGCGCGGTTTCTACGCCCTTTTCCTTGCCCTTGTCGCAATGGCCGTCTCATTTTCGCTTGCCAGCCTGCAACATATCGCCACCGCAACGCTGGCGATCATCCTGACACCCATCGACATCGCCCTGTTCAGTTCCGGCGAACTGCTCGACCTGAGCACAGCCCTTGGCCTGATAATTGCCGGCGTAATGATGGCTCAGATGATCCACAACCAGCATCATTCGAGCGTCGAATTGCTGGCCTTGCAAAAACAGGCTCGCAAACTGGCCGAAACCGATCCGCTGACCGGCCTCTTGAACCGCAAGGCTTTGCTCAGACACGCTGTGCAGCTGGGCGGGAAGCACGGCGATATCCGCCTCTTGCTGCTGAATATCGACCAATTCGAGACCATCAACCAGCAGCAAGGCCAGGCCACTGGTGACGATGCCTTGCGCGCCATCGCCACGATCCTTGCCCGCCGCGCTCGCAAGAATATCCTCGCCGCCCGCGCTGGCGGTACGGAATTCGCACTGATTGGCCCGACGGACGAGCTGTTTCCCGCTGTCGGCCTCGCGCTTCTGGCGGAAATTCGCAACACCGCCATGCCTCATGGCAAGCAGGTTACCGCAAGCATAGGTTGCGCAGACGGCATGGTCGGCAACGAGGCAGACTGGCACAAACTGGTCACCCATACCGACGAGGCGCTTTTTCGCGCCAGGAAGAATGGGGGCAACCAGCTGATCGAAGCAGGTGCGCAAACGAGTACGGACACTTCTGTTCCGACAATGGCGCCCGCACGGGCCGCCACAGCCTAGCGCGTCACCACCATAAAGGGTGCCCACAGCGCCGGATGGGGATTGTCGCGTTTCACTGACAAGATAGCTTCTCGCAGCGCGTCTGCCGGGAGGCGTCCATCGCGCGATGCCTTGACGATCCCGGTAGAAAGCTGCGCGGAAATATCGTCACGCACCGGCCAATGGCTTGCGACCACACGCTGCGCCCCTGCGAACAGGAATCCGCGCGCGAGGCCCGTATAGCCAGCCGCACTGGGCCTGCCCCCTGCTGCCGTGTCGCAGGCTGACAGGATCACCCACTCGGCCCCGATATCCATCAGCGCCGCCTCTGATGCGGTCAGCAAGCCATCATCCAGCGCCGACCGTGTTTCTGGCGGAGTGAGCACCAAGGCTGGCTCATCCACATCGTCAAAGGAACCGGCGACGACCCCATGCGTGGCAAACAGCAGAACCCCGACATCTGACAGATCGAGTGCCTTTACAGCTGGTTCCGTGGCCATGACCCCGGCCAGGATCAACGGCTCCCCGCGCCCCTGCAGCAATTGCGCGACGCGTTCCATTTCTGCCAGCGCATTGGGTAGCGGCTCCAGGCTGCCAAGCTGGCCGGATCGCAATACCGCTGCACCAATGGCGGAGGCTTCATCCTGGAATTCCACCCGTACCGGCTCTGGCAGCGCCGGGGCACCAATGGCGACGAGCGAGCGCCCGCTTTTCCGCGAGTGCTTCCCCCTTCCCATTGCCGCAAGTGAGGGCACCACAGAGACAGAGCGGTCCTCTATCAGAAAACGCGCATCCGCCAGCCGCTCAGCCGGGCGCGAAACCAGCACACTGAGCGGCAAAGCAGAAAGGATATCTCCGCTCGCCACTTTGAGTTGCTTCTTCCCGCGCAATGCCCGCTCCACTTCTGGTGTGAAGATCGCACTGTAAAGCCTTGAAGCCCCGGCCATGTCGAAAGGCTGCTCTTCCCCGGAGACCAGGGTTGCATCGATACCAGACCTGATCGAGCCAACCACGTCGCGCAGCGATTCCCGGCGGATCGGATCATGGCCGAGCACCACCTCCTTGCGGGTGATGGCCAGTGTAAACAGGCCGCGATCACTCTCGGCAATCACCAGCAAAGCCTCATCACGGCCAAGCTCCGCCTGCATTTCGACCAAAGTGGCAGGGCGCGGCTGGATCAGTTCGCGGAAGGTGGGGAAGCGCTGGTCAAGCTCCGCATCCACTTCCAGCAACGTCGCCTTGTTGCTGGCCAGCCGGGCCGCAAGTTCAGCCTGCTCCGCCGGGGCGGCATCCGCTGCCTCCGCCTGCAAGAGCGCACTATCAGCATCGGCCAACGCTGCACCCGCTTCCTGCCGACGACGCAGGAGCGCACCCAATTCGCTGTCCTGGGTTGCCTCGCGGGCGGCCACGGCGAAGGCCGCGCGGCTGGCATC
>JAGREF010000095.1 GCA_020446665.1 Sphingomonadaceae bacterium | reverse complement strand
CGCTATGGCCCGCCTATTTTCATGTTGCGAATTTTGCATGGGCGGAGGCGGCCTTCCGGCTGGCCTTTGTTGCCAGCGTTGCCGCGCTGATGTCAGGCGTTGCAACCAAAAAGCAGCTCTGGTTTTTTGTGTTTGCCGCCCTTGTCGCAGTGACATTCATCATGCATCCGCGCGCGCTGCTGATCATTCCCGCCGCCATGGCGGTGCTGATCGGCCTCGGCGTGACCGGCTATTGCCGCCTGCGGCAGGCCGTGCTGGCGATTGCATTAATGGTCATTATTCTTGTTGCGGCCCAGTGGCTGATGCGCGCGGCCCATCATGAACTTTGGGACGCCGACACCCGTTCAACGGCACGCCGCCTTTTGATCATGCTGATCGAGGTGCGGCTGATAAGGGTGCTGGCCGAAATTGTCGGCCATATCTGGTATCAGATTGTCGCCAGCCTCGGCCTTGCTGCAGTGGGCACAGTTTTTTTGGCCCGGCAATTGTTCAAGCCCAAAAGCGACGAGTTCTGGCCCGCGGTGTTCGTCCTGGCCGCGGTCCTCGCCGTTTATGCGGCTTCACTGGGTCAGATGATGGAGGGCGACCGGGTCGAACAACTGACCTATGGCCGCTATCTCGACGGCGTATGCATACTGCTTCTCTGGCTTGGCGCTGCTGCCATGCTCTCCGATGGCCGCAAGACACCCATATTCTGGCCGCTCATTGCCGCCTATGCCTTTGCGGCGGCAGCGATGTTGCCAATCTGGGCCTGGCAACACCTGTTCAATGGCGGGCCGGCTCACCCCAATAATGTGGCGGGCATTGGCTGGTGGGTCTGGGAGGGCGCCAGCCTGTAAAAATACCTGTTCGAGGTGACGTTGTTGTCCGCCCTTGCTGCTGCGCTTTTGTTTGCGCTGTGGAACCGGTCTTTGCGGGTCGTATTGTTGGCTTGCCTGATCGGCTTTTCCACATATCAGCTGATCGGGTATATGGGCCGGCAATCTGCGGGCATAAAAAACGATCTTGACGGCATGGTCGCGACCCTTGAGGCCCTCAACCCAGACACCATCTACTGGACAGGAGAAACTCGCGCGGCGCTGTATTTGTACAATGTGCAATATGTTCTCAAACGCCGTTTGGCGCTTTATGGGGGCGAAGCGACCAGCCGCGATATTGTCCTTTCGCCCGCACAGCCGGAAAATATGGACCTAGCTGGCGAATTGCCTTCGGGCATCAAAATCTGGCGGCCAGCGAACTGAACGGCAGCCCGGGTGAGCACCCGCCCAGGGGGGACTGGTCTCCGCCGATTGCGAAAAGAGCCCGATTGCAGTACCTTCATCTGGAAAAGTGAAACATCCGGTTCCGGGCGCGCGTGAATTTTCCATGCAGGCGACCGGGAGCGGCGGAGATATAAAACCAGTGACCGATACCAATCGGTCCGCCAATGCGACGGCTGCGAACGCAAGGACGCAGTTTGGGGATGATGACTTACCGGGCTCACGCCCGAAATCCGCCCCCGAAATGCCCAAACCAGCTTATGGGCAGGCGCAGCGGACCCAAAACGCCCGGAATCCGTCGCGGCGGCCCAAAAAGGGGCCGGCCTATGCGGCGCTGGATCTGGGCACCAATAATTGCCGCCTGCTGATCGCCCGGCCCTCTGGCCCCGATTTTACGGTCATTGATGCTTTCAGCCGGGTTGTCCGGCTGGGTGAAGGGCTGGCCCATAGCGGGAAGCTGAGCGATCTGGCGATGGACCGCGCGCTGGGTGCGCTGCAGGTCTGTGCCGAGAAACTGCGCCGCCGCAATGTCCATCTCGCCCGTTCAGTTGCGACAGAGGCTTGCCGCCGCGCCAGCAATGGCGAAGCCTTTATCGAGCGGGTGAAAAACGAAACCGGCATCGTGCTGGATATCATCACCGCGCAGGAAGAGGCGCGGCTGGCGGTTCTGGGCTGCCATATCCTGCTGGAAGCGGGCGAAGGTCCGGCGGTGATTTTCGACATTGGCGGCGGCTCGACCGAGCTGGTGCTGATCGAGCCGGGCGGGCCTGTGCCGCGGATTCTTGACTGGCAGAGCGTGCCCTTTGGGGTGGTCTCGCTGACGGATACGGTCGGGCGCAGCGAAGGGGATGAAGCAACAAGGCTGGCCCGCTATGCGGAAATGCGGCGGCTGGTGAGCGAGAGTTTTTCCCCTTTTGCAGAGCGGATCGCCGATGCCGCGCAATCGCAGGATATCCGCCTGCTGGGCACCAGCGGGACCGTCACGACGCTCGCCAGCATCCATCTGGAGCTGCCGCAATATGATCGCCGCGCAGTAGACGGGCTGATCGTCCAGTCCGAAGCCATGCGCCATATTTCCACGCGGCTTTCACATATGGCGCTGGAAGATCGGCAGAGATTGCCTTGTATCGGCAATGACCGGGCCGATCTGGTGGTGGCAGGATGTGCCATTCTCGAATCCATTCTCGACATCTGGCCAGCCGATCGGCTGGGCGTGGCAGATCGCGGCATTCGCGAAGGTATCCTGCGCAGCCTGATGGCCGCTGATGTGGCAGGCGAGAAATGTCGCCAGGCGCTGAAGGATGGCGCACGGGAAGGGGCCAGCAAATGAGCCGTTCAGGCAAGGATCTGGGCAAGCGGGTGAAGACCGCCCGTGGTCGCACAGCCTCTTCCACACGCTGGCTCGAACGCCAGCTCAACGACCCTTATGTGAAACAGGCCAAGGCCGAAGGTTATCGCAGCCGTGCCGCCTATAAGCTGGCAGAGCTGGATGAACGCTTCACCTTGCTCAAGGGTGCGCGGCGCGTGGTCGATCTGGGCATTGCCCCCGGCGGGTGGAGCCAGGTGGTGCGCAAACGGGCGCCAAAGGCCGCCATTGTCGGGATTGACCTGCTGGAAACCGAACCGATCGAAGGCGTCACCATCTTCCAGATGGATTTCATGGATGATGCCGCGCCTGCTGTGCTGGAAGAGGCGCTGGGCGGGCCAGCCGATCTGATCCTGTCAGACATGGCCGCCAATACGGTAGGGCACAAGCAGACCGACCATTTGCGCACCATGGCGCTGGTGGAGGCGGGCGCGTGGTTTGCGGTGGAAAATCTGGCCCCCGGCGGGGCCTATGTGGCCAAGGTACTGGCCGGGGGAACGGATACGGAATTGCTGGCCTTGCTCAAGAAACATTTCCGCAGCGTCAAACATGCCAAGCCGCCAGCGAGCCGCAAGGGATCGTCGGAATGGTATGTGATCGCGCAGGGATTTAGGGGCGAGGCTTAGCTCACGCCGGGGCCAGACAAAGAAAAAGGCGCGCGATTCGAAAATCGCGCGCCTTTTTCTTGCTAGCTGGTTGCAGCTTGCGCTTATTCAGTCGCTTCAGCGATTTCTGCGCCAGCTTCCTGTTCAGCTTCTGCTGCTGCAACTTCGCCAGCAGCTTCTGCACCTTCTGGGGCCGCATCGGCTTCACCTTCGGCCGGAGCAGCTTCCGGAGTCGGGAGAGCCGGACCGCCGCCATTGGCGAGCAGGTACAGCATGATATTGGCGCGGTCTTCCGGCTTGGAAAGACCGGCAAAGCTCATCTTCGTGCCGTCAGCAAAAGCGCGCGGGCTGGAGAGCCATGCATTCATGTTTTCGAAGGTCCAGTCACCACCATGGCCGGAGAGTGCGCCGCTATAGGCGAAACCGGCAACGTGGCTGCCAATCGGCTTGCCCATCACGCCAAACAGATTCGGACCGATTCCATTGGCCCCGCCCTGATTGATCGTGTGGCAGGCCGTGCACTTGGCGAACACTTTCTCACCTGCGGTGGCATCGCCGGTTGCCAGCAGTTCCGCCAGCGACGGACCGGAAGCCGCGCCTTCGCCGGAATCCGCCACTTCTACCGGAAAACCGCCTTCATGCGGGGCATGAGGCTTGTCTGCGCCGAAATACATGGCGCTGACAATCGACAGGCCAAGGGCGACGATGCCGGAACCGAGAATCCAGCCGAAAATGGTGTTGCTATTGTTCATCTGTGCAGGTCCGCAAAAGCTCAACTATGCTATCTTGCGCGCCGCTCTAGTCAGCGCAGGGCAAAGGCGCAAGGCCTGAAACAGTGCAATGCCCGCTTGCCCGCCCCTTATTGGCACTCTAAGCGGCCCGGCGATGGACAGTTTTCCTGCAAATGCCTCGGCCATGGTCGAGCAGATGGCCGCAGCAGCGGCAGAAAATCCTGCGCGCGCGATTGCCTTCCAGGGCGCGCCGGGGGCCAATTCGCACCGCGCGGTGAATGAATATGCGCCCGATGCGCTGCCCTTGCCCTGTTTCAGCTTTGCCGATGCACTGGATGCAGTGAAGGATGGCCGCGCGGGTGCGGCGATGATTCCGATTGAAAACAGCCAGCATGGGCGAGTGGCGGATATCCATTTCCTGTTGCCGGAAAGCGGGCTGGCCATCGTTGGCGAACATTTCATGGCGATCCATCATGCACTGATGGCTTTGCCCGATGCAGACGGCTCCCTTGGCCCGTTCAAGGCCGCCTATAGCCATCCGCAAGCGCTGGGCCAGTCACGCCATTTTCTGCGCACGCGCGGAATTGTGCCGCTCAGCCATGCTGATACTGCGGGTGCCGCCGCCTATGTCGCGGAACAGAAAGATCCGTCCATCGCAGCGATTGCGCCTGCGCTGGCCGCCGATCTCTATGGCCTGTCCATTGTCGAAGAGCGGGTGGAAGACGCAGATGACAACACGACCCGCTTCGTCGTGCTGGCCCCGCAAGGGCTCGATCCGGCAAGCCTCGCCGGACAACAGGCGATGACGACTTTCGTCTTTGAAGTGAAGAACATCCCGGCTGCCCTGTACAAGGCGATGGGTGGCTTTGCGACCAATGGCGTCAACATGACCAAGCTGGAAAG
>JAGREF010000094.1 GCA_020446665.1 Sphingomonadaceae bacterium | reverse complement strand
GTCAGCTGGTATGAAACGCAGAATATCCACCATGTGACGGTGGCCGATTTCCTCGAACTGGCGCGCGATCTGGGGGTGACGGTTGAGGAAAGCTGGTACTTCGCCGGTGACCGCGAGATTGGCGCTGCCGGGGCCAACTGGCGCGCGGAATATGCGGTGTTCCGGGTGAGTGGCTAAGCGACCTTAAGCACACTATCTTCCCGCGCCAGGCACCACAGGCTTAGCCCTGCGGCCTCGGCGCGTTCTACCGCCATGCTGGTGGGGAGCGAGATAGTAACCAGGCTGGTCGCCCCGGCGCGCACGGCTTTCTCGACAATTTCATAGGAACAGCGCGCGCTGGAGAGGAGGAAGCCCTCTGCCGCATCCTGCCCTGCGCGGGCCAAGGCGCCGACCAGCTTGTCCAGCGCATTATGCCGCCCGACATCCTCGCGGGCGAAGAGGATCTGGCCATCGGGCGCGCAAAAGGCTGCGGCATGTGCGGCCCCGGTGGCGAGGGTAAGCGGCTGGTGTGTTTCCAGCGCCGCGAGCGCGCGGAAGATTGCAGCCGGGTCCAGCGCGGCATGCGGCGGGACCGGGGGCAGGGGCCTAGCCAGCGCCTCCAGATTCTCGATCCCGCACAGCCCGCAGGAACTTTCCGCCACGCGGGTACGCACACGCTCTTGCAGTTTCTCCAGCCCCAGCCCGGCGAGGCTCGCGCGGATGATCCAGCCCTTGTCCGTCTCCGCCACGGCGCAGGTGGTCATATCCGCCGCGCAGTTCGCCAACCCTTCGGCAATGGCGAAGCCCAGTGCGAAATCCTCCAGCTGATCGGGGGTCGCCATCATCACGGCATAGGCCACGCCATTGAATTCCAGAGCGACAGGGACTTCGGGCACCCATTGCCGGGTGGCGGGCTGGCTGGTGCCGTTGGGGTGGTGTTCTTCCGTTTTCGCCATTGTTCCTTGTCTCGTCATTGCGAGGGGCCGAATGGCCCCGCGGCAATCCAGAGTGGTCTCGTACGCCCTAGATTGCTTCGTCGCTACGCTCCTCGCAATGACGAAGGAGAGGTTCAGGCCTGCTCTTGCAAACTCTCCACCGCCGCCCGCGCAATCGGGGACAGGGCGGAAAGATCACTGGCGAAGATCCCCGCCTTCATCCGCGGGTCCCAGAATTTGGTGATATGTTCCGCCGTGGCGGCCACCGCTTGCGTTTCGCCAGCGGCGGCGAAATTGGCGGCGATCTGGTTCGCCATGCGGGTGAGTTTCGTATCGTCCATACTCAAAATTCCGTTCGCCTCGAGCGAAGTCGAGAGGCAAGTGCCACAGGTGTCTCGACTTCGCTCGACACGAACGGCCAGATAAGGTCCATTACTCCGCCGGCTCCGGTTCGATCCGGCGCGACTGGCGCGCTTGTTCGGCATAGCTTTCCTGCCACTCGCTCGGGCCGTTGCTGGGCGTCACCTGCACCGCTGTCACCTTGTATTCGGGGCAATTGGTCGCCCAGTCCGAATTGTCGGTGGTCACCACATTGGCCTGCGTGTCCGGGTGATGGAAGGTGGTATAGACCACGCCGGGCGCGACCCGGTCTGTCACCAGCACGCGCAGGGTCGTTTCGCCCGCACGGCTCGCCAGCCGGGCCATGTCACCTGTTGCCAGCCCGCGATTTTCCGCATCGGTGGGGTGGATTTCCAGCACATCTTCCTGATGCCAGGTGCTGTTGGCGGTGCGCCGTGTCTGCGCGCCGACATTATACTGGCTGAGAATGCGCCCGGTGGTGAGCAACAGCGGGAAGCGCGGACCGGTCTTCTCATCGGTCGGGACATATTCGGTCACCACGAACTTGCCCTTGCCGCGCACAAAGCCATCCACATGCATGATCGGGCTGCCTTGCGGAGCGGCTTCATTGACCGGCCATTGCAATTGCTCACCCGATAGCACGCGGTCCCATGTCACCCCGGCAAAGGTCGGGGTCAGGCGGGCAATCTCAGCGATGATTTCGCTCGGGTGAGTATACTCCCAGTCACAGCCAATCGCGTTGGCGAGCAGCTGAGTCACTTCCCAGTCCTGATAGCCATTTGCCGGTTCCATCACCTTTTGCACCGGCTGGATGCGCCGTTCCGCATTGGTGAAGGTCCCGTCTTTCTCAAGGAAGGTCGAACCGGGCAGGAAGACATGCGCGTAATTGGCGGTTTCGTTGAGGAACAGGTCATGCACGATGACACAGTCCATCGCGGCGAGGCCGGCGGCGACATGTTTCGTGTCCGGGTCTGACTGGAGGATATCCTCGCCCTGAATATAGATCGCCTTGAAGCTGCCATCGACAGCAGCGTCGAGCATGTTGGGAATGCGCAGGCCCGGCTCCGGATCAAGCGCAACACCCCAATCCGCCTCGAACAAGGCGCGCACATCGCCGTTGGAGATATGGCGATAGCCTGACAGTTCGTGCGGGAAACTGCCCATGTCGCAGGCGCCCTGCACATTGTTCTGCCCGCGCAAGGGGTTCACGCCTACGCCGCGCCGCCCGATATTGCCGGTCGCCATGGCCAGATTGGCAATGGCCATGACAGTGCTGGAGCCTTGCGAATGCTCGGTCACGCCCAGCCCGTAATAGATCGCGCCATTGCCGCCAGTGGCGAACAGCCGGGCAGCGGCGCGCATTTCACTGGCCGGAACGCGGGTGACGGGTTCGAGCGTTTCCGGCGAATGGCGCGCGTCGGATACGAACCGCGCCCAGTCCTGATATTCATCCCAGTCGCAGCGTTCGCGGATAAAGGCTTCGTCCGCCAGCCCCTCGCTCACGATCACATGGGCGAGGGCGGTCAGCACGGCGACATTGGTGCCCGGCTGCAGCGCGAGATGATGCGCGGTCTCGATATGCGGGCTCTTCACCAGATCAATCCGGCGTGGATCGACCACGATCATCTTTGCCCCCTGACGCAGACGCTTCTTGATCCGGCTGCCAAACACAGGATGTGCGTCAGTCGGGTTTGCGCCGATTACCAGGAAGACATCGGTCTCCATCGCGCTGTCGAAATCCTGCGTTCCCGCGCTGGTGCCGAAAGTGGTGGACAGGCCATAGCCGGTGGGGCTGTGGCATACGCGGGCACAGGTATCGACATTGTTCGCGCCAAAGCCTGCCCGCACCAGCTTCTGAACGAGGAAAGTTTCCTCATTGGTGCAGCGGCTGGAGGTGATCCCGCCCAGCGCCCGCGCGCCATGCTGGTCCTTGATCGCCTTGATCCGCCCGGCGGCAAAGGCGATCGCTTCGTCCCAGCTGACTTCGCGCCATGGCTGGTCGATGCTGTCGCGGATCATGGGGGCTGTGATGCGGTCCTTGTGATTGGCATAGCCCCAGGCGAAG
>JAGREF010000093.1 GCA_020446665.1 Sphingomonadaceae bacterium | reverse complement strand
CTGGGTCGATACGCAGCGCGAACAGTTGAAGCGCCTCGGCATCAATGGCGATTGGGACAATCCCTATCTGACGATGGATTTCCAGGCCGAAGCGACCATCGTTGCCGAACTGCTGAAATTCGCCGAAAGCGGCCAGCTCTATCGCGGCGCGAAGCCGGTGATGTGGTCACCGGTCGAAAAGACCGCCTTGGCCGAGGCCGAGGTCGAGTATGAGGATATCACCTCGACTCAGATCGACGTGGCTTTTGAGATTGTTGAATCGCCGATTTCCGAGCTGGTCGGTGCCCACGCGGTGATCTGGACGACGACGCCGTGGACGATCCCGGTGAACCAGGCTTTGGCCTATGGCGCGAGGGTACGATACGCGCTCGTCGAAATCGACATGTCCACTGCCGAACAGGCTGGCTATACCCTCGGCAAGAAAGGTCCACCGCGCTTCCTCGTTGCAAAGGATCTTGCTGAGAGCTTTTTTGAGAGGTTCCGGGCTGAATTCAGCAAAGCCAAGCACGCAGAAGAACTGGCCAGCCTGCTGGAATTCAAAATCGTCAGCGACTTCCGCGGAGAGAAGCTGGAGGGAACCATCACCCGCCACCCGATGCACCATCTCGGCGGGTTCTTTGCTGAGCCGCGTCCGCTGCTGCCCGGCACCTTCGTCACTACGGACAGCGGCACCGGCCTCGTCCATATGGCGCCCGATCATGGCGAGGACGATTTCGATCTGTGCAAGGCACACGGCATCAACCCCAAATTCGTGGTCGATGGCGGCGGTACGTATAAGGACGACTGGCTGTGGCTGGGCGGGGACGACGAGCGCCGCCGCAGTGTCATCAACCCCAATTTCAACGCGCCGGACGGGCCGATCTGTTCCGATCTGCGCGAGGTTGGCGCGCTGCTGAGCGCCTCTGCCGATTACCAGCACAGCTACCCGCATAGCTGGCGCAGCAAGAAGAAGGTCATCTTCCGCTGCACCCCGCAATGGTTCGTGCCGATGGACAAGGACATGGGCGGAACCACGCTCCGCAACTGCGCCCTCAAGGCTATCGCCGATACGCGCTTTGTCCCTGAAAAGGGCCGCAACCGCATTGGCTCCATGGTCGAAGGCCGCCCCGACTGGGTGCTGAGCCGCCAGCGCGCCTGGGGTGTGCCGATCACTTTGTTCGTGCACCGCGAAAGCGGCGAATATCTGGTCGATCCGGACGTCAACGCGCGCATCATCGCCGCTGTGCGCGAACAGGGCGTGGATGCGTGGGATGAGGAAAGCGCGCGGGACCTGCTCGGCCCGAATTACAAGCTCGAGGATTACGAGCGGATCACTGACATTCTCGACGTGTGGTTCGATTCGGGCTGCACCCATGTCTTCACGCTGGAAAGCGGGCGCTGGCCGGGCATGCAATGGCCCGCCGACCTCTATCTGGAAGGCAGCGACCAGCATCGCGGCTGGTTCCAGTCGAGCCTGCTGGAAAGCTGCGGCACACGCGGCCGCGCGCCTTACAACGCCGTGCTCACTCATGGCTTCACCATGGACAGCAAGGGCATGAAAATGTCCAAATCGCTGGGCAACACCGTCAGCCCGCTGAAGGTGATGGAAGAATATGGCGCGGATATCATCCGGCTGTGGGCGCTCTCCGTCGATTTCACCGAGGATCACCGCATTGGCGACGAGATCCTGAAGGGTGTGGCCGACAGCTACCGCAAATTGCGCAACACTTTCCGCTACATGCTCGGCGCGCTGGATGGGTTCGTCGGCGATCTGTCGGACACCACCGAAATCCCCGAGCTGGAGCTTTACGTGCTCTCGCTGCTGGCTGATCTCGATGCAAAACTGCGCAAGGCAGTCGATGATTTCGACTTCAACGCCTATACGCGTCTGCTGATCGATTTCTGCAACGAAGACCTCTCGGCCTTCTTCTTCGACATCCGCAAGGACCGGCTCTATTGCGACGGGCCGGATGATCCGCAGCGCAACGCTTATCGCACAGTGCTGGACATTCTGTTCCACGCGCTGGTCCGCTATGCCGCGCCGGTGCTGGTCTTCACCGCCGAGGAAGTGTGGCAGAGCCGCTACCCGGAAGATGGCGAGCAGGGCGGCAGCGTCCACCTGCTCGAATGGCCGAGCATTCCGCAGGTGCGCGCAGACAATGCCCGCTGGGACGCACTGCGCGAATTGCGCGAAAAGGTGACGGAAGCGATCGAGCCGCTGCGGCGCGAGAAGCTGATCCGTTCCGGCCTGGAGGCCAATGTCACACTGCCCGCCAGCATGGTGCCCGATGGGTTCAGCGATGAAGATCTGGCCGAGCTGTTCATCACTGCGTCAGTTACCCGCGGGCAGGGGGACGCGGTGACTGTTACCCGCACCACTGACCATAAATGCGGCCGCTGCTGGCGGCTTCTGCCCGATGTGCCGGATGATGGCGCGCTGTGCGGGCGCTGCGCCGATGTGCTGGGTGAAGGAGAAGCGGCATGAACCCGCTTATGCGCCGCCGGATCATCGGCCTGCTGATCGCCTTTGCCATTTTCGGCGTCGATCAGTGGGTCAAATGGCTGGTCGTCGGCCCGCTGCAATTGCGCGAAAAGGCAGTGATCGAATTGCTGCCTTTCTTTGATCTGCGCTGGACGCAGAATTTCGGCGTTTCCATGGGCATGTTCACCGCCACATCGGTGGAAATGCGCTGGATTCTCGTCGCCGTGACCGGGCTGATCGCGCTGGTCGTGACGATCTGGATGCTGCGCGAAAAGGCATTTGGCGACATTGTCGCGCTGGCGATGATCCTGGGTGGTGCGCTCGGCAATATCAAGGATCGCTATGAGCTGGGCTATGTGATCGACTATGCCGATCTACATTTCGGGGAATTCCGCCCCTTCCTGATCTTCAATATTGCCGATGCAGCGATTACCATCGGCGTTCTGATAATCCTTGCCCGATCCTTTCTCTTGCGCGAGAAGAACGGGGCAAACACCCAAGAGCAAGCGGGCGAAGCCGCTGCGGAGAGCTGATTCATGCGTAAAGCAACCACTGTGACCCTCCTGATTGCGGCCAGCACCGCGCTGGCATCCTGCGGCGGCGGTGGCGGCCTGTTCAACCGGGACCGTCCAGACGAATTTGCCGTGCAGCGTCAGGCCCCGCTGGTGGTTCCGCCAGACTTCAACCTCGTGCCCCCGGCCCCCGGCGCACCGCGCCCGGCAGAAGGCACCGCAGCCGAGCAGGCACTGGATGCGCTGTTCGGCGGCCCGGCCCCGCGTAGCGGCGTGGAAACCAGCGTGCTGGACCGCGCAGGCAGCGCTGAACCCGGCATCCGCTCCCGTATCGGCGACGCAGAAACGAACACTGTCGCCAAGGGCAGCGTAACCCGCGACATCATCGCCGCCCCCGAAGGTGACGGCGCATCGGCGCAGGCGGTTATTCCCGGCTGAGCCGGGAATAACCTCACTTTTTAGCCTCAAGCGCCGGCGCGGGCATCCGCCCGCTTGGCTATCCTCCGGGGGCCCAGCCCCTGCGGGGCCACCCCTCCGGGCGGCCAGTCGGCCTTGCGGCGCTGCGCGCCGGACCACTCCGGGCCACCGGGCTTGCACTCCCTCATCCAAGCGCGGCTAGCCAACAAGTTGGCAAGCCTCCCTATCCTTCTCCCCTGGGAAGAAGGATGCAGGAGCTTGGCGCGAAGCGCCTAGCGGAAGCTGGATGAGGGGCTACAAGCTGAAAAAGAAGCACTGTCTCGGGCTGCTATCAGCAGCCCGCAAGCCCGACCGGGCGTCCGCAGCGACGCGCCCAAAGGGCGTGAGAGCGAGGATATCGCAGCCCGGATGGGCTGCGGAGAACAAAAGATTCAGCCCCGCTAAATCTCTACTCCGCACTCGACACGAGCAATTTGTCGATCTTGCGCCCGTCCATATCGACCACTTCGAAGCGCCAGCCCTGATCGGTGAAGCTTTCGCCTTCTTCGGGCAGGTTCTTGAGCACGGCCAAAACGTAACCCGCGACAGTCGCGAATTCGCGGTCTTCGCCATATTCCAGCCCCAGCCGGTCCGCCAGATCATCGGCGGACATGGCGCCGGAGACGAGCAGCGAACCATCGGCGCGTTCCACGAGTTCCGGCCCTTCGCGCTCATCCTGATCGCTGGCAAATTGCCCCACCAGTGCGGTGAGCAAATCGACCGGCGTCACGATCCCGTCGAGATGGCCATATTCATCATGCACCATGGCCATGGCGACTTCGGATTGCTGTAGCGCGCGCAGCGCATCCATCGCATCCAGCTGATCGGGCACCACTTCGGCCTTTTTCATCAGCTGGCGCAGATCAATCGCCTTGCCCGCCACCATATGGGCGAGCAATTCGCGTACCTTGACGATGCCCAGCACCTTGTCCGGGCTGCCTTCCGCCACGGGCAGCAGCGAATGCGGGCTGTTTTCAATATCTTCGCGGATTTCAGCCAGGTCGGCATTGACATCAATCCAGTCAATTTCCGTCCGCGGCGTCATCACTTCTCGCACCGGGCGCTCAGCCAGTCGTACCACGCCCGCCAGAATGCTGCCCTGATCATGTTCGAGTACGCCGGAACGTGTCGCATCGGCGAAGATCATGTGCAGCT
>JAGREF010000092.1 GCA_020446665.1 Sphingomonadaceae bacterium | reverse complement strand
ATCTGGAGATCAGAGGTGTGTTCTTCCGATAGATCGGTTGTGTGCAGTGTACCATTAAAGCGAACAACATGATCTGCGTGATGTGATTTTAACAAGGGAAAGTCGTGTATTCGTCAAGTTTGGGTTCAAATGATCCAGCCTGCTGGAAGTAGCGCCAGCCCATTGGATTATCTTTGCCCTTGCGCGCTTCCACACTGGCGGCAATCTCCTCAAGTTCAGGCGCGCGTAGTCCTGAGACTTCGATATCGACAATCGTGTGTCCGAAATGGCTCGCATTGCAGCGCCAGACGTCATTGGAGATGCTGTGATCCGGAATGTCGGCAAAGACTTTGGGAATTCCCTGCAACTCGCGCCCAGTCAGGATTGGATCGGCCAGATTTTCCCAGATGACCAACGCAAAGGTCCCTTCAAGGGATTCGCCATCGCTGCGATAAGTAACGTCGGCATTGACGCCGATCATGTTGTACCCCCTCCCAGCGAGCCAATCGACTTGTCGGTTGCAAGCATAGAAGACAGAGATGACCGGTTCGGCAGCTGGCTCGAATCCTTGCGGAAGCAACTGCGCCAATTGGCTGCCATCGGTTACATATGGAACAGTCAGAGCGGTCACGTCGCGATACCAGCCGGAACTGCCCGGGCCGTGATAGCGGGCGCCGAAATGTGCCGGCATCATGTAGCTCTTGGTTGGATCACGCTTGAACACTCGATCTTCCTCTCATTCAGCCGGTGTAAGTGTCTGCGCGACATTGCGTTCATGCGCGGCGCGGTCGATCTTGTAGAGGCGAACGCAGAGCAGGCGCAGGATCCAAAGCGTCACAATCGCAATCAGGTAAGTCTTGCCAAATTCCTGCGCAGTGCTGTCTGCAACCTGGCCTGGTTCGGCTCCTTCAGGGAAGTTGACAAAGGCAAGCACCAGCGATGCAGCGAAAATCCCCAAACCCTGCGTTGCCTTTGCCGAAAAGGTGATCGCTGCAAAGAAAACACCTTCTGACCGACGCTTGGTCTTAACCTCGCTTTCTTCAACCAGATCGGCGATCATCGAGAACATCAGCACCTGAAATGAGATTGTCAGGGTCATCTCGATCACCGCGACCACGAAAATCAGTGGCAACAGGAACGATTGCCCATCTACCGGCATCGGCTCCAGAACGCCGAGCAAGCGCAGGGTGATCAGCACGGGTGACATGAACAATGTCGCGCATGCCGCGATTAGCGCTCCATTGCGTTTACCGAACCGCTTGGTGAAGAACGGTGCAATCACTACCGCAAGTGTCGCTCCGACAAGCGATGCGAGGATCAGTATGCTAATCTGTTCCTGCGTGAAGCCCCAGAAGAAGGAATTGATGTAGAGATTGAGGCTCATCGCAAGGCCGGTGGCAACTGATGAAAGGATGGTCGCCAAAAACAGTGCGAAGAACGACTTGCTTGTCAAAGTCTCGAGAATCTCACCGAATATCGAGGCCAGCTTCTTGGCCTGTTTGGCGGGCGCGGCCGGCAAGGTCGGGATCAAACGGTGCGTGCCGAGACTTGCCACCATGATCGAAACAAAGATCATTGCGGAGGCGATCAGACCATAGGTGGTGAAGCCGTCGCGGTTGAACAGGCCACTAGGATTGCCCTCATTTGGCGCTAGAATGACAGCGAGCGTAAAGACGGCGATCAGTGTCCCGCCGATCCAGCCAAAGAATGTGCGCCACGCCATCAGTGACGTTCTTTCGTCGTAGTCGCGCGTCAGTTCCGCGGCGAGCGCAGAGCTTGGCACTTCATAAAGCGTGATAAGCGTGCGGATCAGGATCGATAGGACGACCAGATAGGCAAACAGCATATTGCCCGAAATGCCCTCAGGCGGGCTCCAAAGGAAGAAATAGGCAATCGCGACCGGTATTGCAGCGAAATACATCCATGGGTGCCTGCGCCCCCAGCGGCTGCGGGTGTTGTCGCTCAGATAGCCGACAAAAGGATCGGAGAATGCGTCGAAGACCAGTGCGATAAGCAGCGCCAGCCCGACCAGTTCTGCTTCAACTCCGAGAATTTGTGAGTAGAACAACAACAGGAAGAAATCGAACCCGTTGTTCTTAACCCCATAGGCGATAGCTCCGAAACCATACGCAAGCTTTGTTGCTGTCGGTATCTTTGTGGTGGTCAAAGTGGCTCTCCAGACTTCTCTGCTTGAGATCGCTACACGGCTAACCAGGTGCTTCAATAAGGATAGAATGGCTAACCGATGTTGGTCTTGCTGCAGGCGGCTCCATCCGACGAAAATACCGAGAATTGTCGACTGAACCTAGCGAGACACGCACTCATCCAGAGGCCACCTGCCAACTATGTGATCATGGCCGTCAATCTGGAGCTTCGTTACGTTCGGAAATGAACGCTCATTGGTCGTTAGCGGAAAGTCCGCTTTTGGCATGTCGACCGCTGAATCCGGACTGTCAACAACCGGCCCAGTTTTACCCATAACCCGTCGCGTGAATGTAGGTCTGGTTTCAACGGTTGGTTTTGAGATCGGAAGTGACCGCTTTGTCGGCGGGAGCCGTCGTCGCCAAGCAGCAGATTGAAATGCGGCTCTCGATACATTTCCGCTCAAGACCAGCCCACACGGTATCGGCCTAATCCCGAAAGTTAACGTTTATGGCTGTTCGATACCAATGCTGTCGTTGAGCAGATTGCAGCCCCGGCTGCGTTCTGAACGGCTTGGTGATCTATATGGGCAATCGCGCATATCTCATTTTGCCATTGCGATTCCGAAGCGCTTCTTTACGACCGGCTCAGAGGTCAATATGGGTCTTGATAAGAAACGCATACTTCCCAAGGAATCCAACCACTTCCTAAAGAAGTTCATTTTTTTTGGGGGCCTATTTGGGGGCTTTGAAAAGTATGAGATTCGAGAAACAAATTAAAAATCAGTTAGTTAATTTCCCTTGAAGATTCCCGCTACCTCCAGCCGCTCTTCCGCCAACGTCCATTTTGGTCCGTTAAGCGTCTGTTTTCTGAGGTTTTTCTCTGGCATAAAGTCCCGGCAAGTTCGGGGCGATCTCTCCCGCTTTCAGAACGGAACGGGTGCGATTGATGGTATCTCCTGACCCACGGAGAAAGGCCATACCATCTTGCCCCGGAGCCCCTTTCCAGAGAATCGGATCAAGTCGGGCCTGACCGCGAATTCGGTCAAGGCAGCGCGGCCCAAGGGCAAGCCCTGCAAACTTTCCGACCGCGACGGGCCATATGTTCTCGACCAGCAGAACGAAAATCGCTTCTGATGGATGAACTACCGCTTCCATGGAAAGCAGAAGACCATGTCCTTCGGGTGCTGGCCGGAAGTGATGCTGGCCGACGCGCGAGAAAAGCTGCTCACGGCGCGCCGCCCGCAGGTGGACAAATCGATCCGATGGAGCAGCCCATGCTCGACGCGATCCTCGCCTCGATCGCTCAGGCGCATACGTTCAAGCCCGGAAGGTCTTGAGCAAACCTCCGGAGTGGAGCCTACGGCAAATCTTCCTATCGCAGGCCAGCGAGAAAGCTCGTTGCGGTCAATTCTACGTGCGCCTCCAGAGGTGGCCTGATCGCGAAGGCTTTTGGCTCGCGGGCGAAATTCCATAGGCGCACCAGATGCCAGTCATCCCGACGGGCATCTGCTACGGCCAATTCGTTGCGTGAAATATGAAAGGGTGTCCGTTCCCAGCCGTTGGTCGTCTTTACCTCGATCAATCGCTCGCGCCCGTCGGTCTCGAAGCTGGCAATGTCGTAGCCAAAACCGTCGCCATCCTGGACAGCGGTCCACCGCACCTTGTCGGCCAGGTCCTCCCGGCCTGCCTGACGCAAACTGCTCTGCTCGTGCTGCAGGACGATCTCCTCGCCAGCCTTGCCCAGGGCACGGTTCCGAGCGTCCCGCACGGCAACATCGTATTTGCGCCCTATGGCGGCCATGAATTCCGGATCGACAGTCGGCGGTTCATTGCGCTGCGTCGGCGGAGGCCCGATCCAGAGCGTTGACGCTTCTCGCAATCGAGACGGCGGCACCGCCCGTTTTTGGGGGGCGAGCCAATCCGGTCGGGTATCCAACCAACGCAGGACCCCATCGACCAGTGCATTCTGGAAATTGGCGGCGGGTTTATAACCTTCGATCCATGGCTGCCCGAGCCCAAGCAAGACCGCGCTGATATTCTGGTGTTTGAACTCGATAGAACCCCGGCTTCGCGGGATGATGTCTTGCAGGGCTCGATTATGCTCGGCCTTGTTGAAAGCCTTGCCTCCGAGCTCGTCCGCCAACATCGCAAAATAGTCCGCAACGATCAGATCGATTTCGGTGTCGTTCCAATTGTCGGCCAAGCGATTGTCCTCCCGGCCTGCATTCTAGCGGAAGCCAATAGAATGCCCAGGGTGAACGGACATTCCGACTTGCGGCCCCTGATTGAGAACGTCTGAAACAGGACCGGAGCGAGACTGTCCGCTCCTTGCGATCAATGGGCCATAGCAGTCTAAGTGTTTGCCCATTCTGCAAGCCATTTGACCCAATGCCTTGAGGCTAGTCCTGCGGAACGAAGAAGCCGCCACCGGCAAGGCTGTCGGGGTCCGCGGAAGGGAAGGCCATGACCATGAAGCCGCGCCTTCCTTCGGAAAGCTGCATGGCTGACTGGAACATAAAATCGTCCCGCTTCGACTGCGGTTCGATTGCCCCTATTTGCTCATCCGCCCGCTCGTCGCCAAGAAAAATGTCGATCGGCATGAACGCGTTGCCAATCATGAATGTCTCTCCAGGCAAATCCCCTTCCTGCGGATAGCGCGCGCGCATCTGCTCCAGATCCTCAGCGGAAAGACGGGTCGCTCGCATGCGGGACACTTGCCCGTCCTCGATGCGCAGGAAATAGAGATCGACACCGCCTGCCACGGTTTCCCGGTCGGCAGAGAGATAGAGGGAACGAGAAATCAGGCTGAGCAGGTCCTCGCCACGTGCATCAGCGACGCTGTCCGGATCCGCGAGCAAGGCAAGCGCAGCGGCTTCGCGTGCCACAGGTGACAAGGTCGGTATGGGCGTTGGACGCCGCGCATCCGCGACGCCGGGAATGATGGCTATGAATGCCGCCGCGATCAACAGGCTGGACCAGTGCTTGCGCATGAGAGATCTCCTTCACCACTTCACCAGGCAGAACGTATCCGGAAACGGAAACCCGCCAGCCCCTGCAATTTTTCTGGCGGGTTCCTTGCCGAATTCACGTTTTATCCTGCGACATCCGCATGTGCGGCTTTGCAAGGAGGTGAAAAATCATGCGCGTTTCAGACAAGAATACTGCGGCGATGGCCGCAGGATTGATGATCATTCTGGGCGCCGGGGCCGCCGTGGCGCAGAGCCAGGCAACGCTCCCTTTCGTTGACGCCGAGCCAATGGATATCGGCCAATGCCGGGCACCGACAAGCCATGCAGGAACGTCTCGAGTGCTCACTTGCAGCTGTCCGGCGGCTGCGAGTGACTCGAGCCGGTCGGGCTCTGCCTGGGGGACGGATATTTACACGGCGGATTCCTATATCTGCCTCACCGCGCGCCATGCAGGGGTGATCGGCAGCGCCGGAGGGCAAGTCACTCTGCAAATGCTGCCGGGCCAATCCAGCTATGCGGGCAGCAAGCGGAACGGGGAAACGACCCGGAATTATGGCCGCTATCGTGCAAGTTATCGCTATGTCACAACTGCGACAGCGGCAGGCGGCATGGCCACCGCTCCGGGTGGGGCCTTTAACGCCGTGGTTGACCTGCCCGATTTCGACATGTCGATGATCTATTCGAAAAAGAAGAAGTCAGGAGGCCTGGGCAACCTGCTGGGCGCCGTGGGCCGGGCGAGCGGGGACCGCACCGTCAGGGATGTCGCCAATGTCGGGGCAGAACTGGCCAATGCCGCCCCGGCCGGCGGGCAGGGTGCTGAAGATATTGGCGAATGCACCGGCATGCCGGGAAAATATTGGGACAAACCGGGCACTTTGCTCAGCTGCACCTGCCCTGCAGGTTTCAGTGAAAAATCGCCTGTCTGGGGAACAGGAACCTATACGGGCGACAGTTATATCTGCAAGTCAGCGCTTCACGCAGGGGCGATTACCCGCTCAGGCGGCCGGGTCGCGATCCAGACGCTGGCCGATCAGTCGCGCTACTCGGGCAGCACGCATAACGGGGTCACAACCCTCGATTACGGGTCGACGCGCCGGCTGGGTGCCTACAGGTTCGTGAAATGAGCCGGAAGATGTGGATCTGCCGAAATCGCAATCTCATTGCGGCCGCCGCAACAGGCCTCCTGCTCGCATCTTGTGGGGGCGGCCCGATCGATGATGATGGCGAGGTGATCACCTCCGAGGCAGGCGGAGACAGCGTCTCCATTGCTATCTCCGATGATGACGCGCTTGGCTCGATAAACATGCCGCGACCGAACTGGTTGCCTGCAGATTTCCCTTTGCCGAACGACGCTCGGATATTCATCACCGTTGCCAAGCAGGAGCAGACCCCAAAAATCTACATGTTGCAGGCCTATTCGCGTCAGGATGGCGAGCAAATCGCGGACCGTGTCGTCGCCTGGGGGAAGGCTCGCGGCTTAACGGCAGAGCGACTGGAAGCGGGTGCCAACAACATTCACCTGGCAAGCCTCGAAAAGGGCAATGGCTTGGACAATGCCAATTTGCAGGTACACGACAAGGAAGATGGCGTGCGTCAGATCGTATTCGCTGTGAGCGGCGATCTCTTGCAATAGCTGCCTTTCATAGCGCTTTTGCAGCGTTTCGGCATGGCTCCACATAGCGTGCCGGGACGCTGCCCGCTGCAGCCTCCAGAGCCTTTAGCGCCGGCCGCACAAAAGCTGCGGCTTCGCCTCGGCGCCCTTGCCCGATCAACGCAATGCCGACCCGGCAGCGTGCGGTCTCGGTCGCGAAATGCCCCGGCGGCATGACCTTTGCGAGATGCAGCAGAGCGGCGCGGGCATCCTTCTCTGCCTCCACGAAACGCCCTTGGCCAAGCCGTAACTCGGATCGTGTCAGGGCGGGAAAGGCGCGTCGCGGATGGTCAGCGGGCAGGTGGCGGGCAAATGATTGCTCGGCGATGGCTAGTGGCTGCTCGGCCCGATCGAACGATCCAGACTGAACCAGTGTTGCGCCGAGATTCTGCGCCACCTCACCACGCGGCAAACCCTCCGGCTGGAGCGCCAGCAATCGCTGATATTCGCTGATCGCCGCTGTGGACTGTCCCGCCGCCAACAGTGCCAGCGCGAGATTGTTGCGATGGGCGAGCGTTGATGAATGCGAGGGGCCGAAGGCGGCTTCGCTGATAGTCAGGGCTTCGCGGTGCCGGGCAATCGCGGCATCGGCATTGCCTGCCTTCTCTTCCAGGCGGCCATAGTCGGACAGGACCAGCGCCAGCCGGGGATGACGTTCCCCGAAATAGCGGCGCGCCAGTCGCAGGGCTTCTTCCACTTGTTTTCTCGCGCCGACAAGGTCCCCCTGTCCTGCCAATGCGCGGGACAGGCCCGAGCGGATTTCAATCTCCTGCTTTTCGCGGCCCAGCTTGCCGGTCACGACCAGCGCGCGTTCGAACAGGCCCTGCTGCTTTGGCCAGTCCCCTTCCGCAGCCCAGGCGAGTGACAGCAAGGCATCGGCTGCCCGCGGCTCGGCAGGGTCGCTGTTATCCAACAGCGCTAGGGCCTGAGACGACAGCGTTTCGGCCCGCTCCGTTTCGCCGTTTCTTGCTAGGACATAAGCTAGAAACCCCATGGCGGCCGCTTCGTGCGGTGATCCGTCAAGCTTTGCCTGCCGGACTTTTGTCAGCCCTTCCTCTGCCAGACTGCGCGCACGTGCCTCGTCACCAGCGCGCAGCTGGGCCCGCGCTGTCCAGTCCATAAGATCGGCCAGCATTGCCGGATCATCTGCGAGCGATTTCCGCGCGGCAGCAAGTGTTTCCTCCAGCATGGCGGCTGCTTCTGCGGGTTCCAGACCGAGGCTGTCTGCTTCCAGCATGTCAGCGCGGCGGAACAATTCCAGCAGCACATCCTTGCCCCGCTCCTCGCGGTCGGCCGCGGCCAGTGCCGCATTCCGCTCGCGTTTGATCGCCGCTGAAGAGAGGGTCGCAGTCACGCCCCAGCCGACCGATCCGACGATCGCCAGCGCCGCCAGCGCGGTTGCCAGCCGGTTGTGCCGGACCACACGCAGCAATGCCTGCATGCTGCTATCGGGCGATGCGATAATCGGCCTGTCAGCGATCAATGCACGCAGGTCTGCAGCCAGTTCCGCCATGGAGGCATAACGGTCCGACGGCGCGGGCTGCGTTGCGTGGGCGATTACGGCCTGAAGTGCGATCTGCCCCGCGGTATCGCTTGTTACGCGCGCAATGATCTGACCCAGCTGGTAGATATCGCTCGCAGCCGAAAGAGTTTTCCCTTCGGACTGCTCAGGGCTGGCATAGCCGGGCGAGAAGCCGTCTGCCCGCCCACCTACCCCAAATTCATCGAGTGCCTGTGCGATCCCGAAGTCGAGCAAACGCAATTGACCAGAGGGAGTGACCAGCAAATGTTCAACCTTCAGGTCGCCATGCATTACCAGTCTGCCATGGGCAGCACTCAGGATGTCAGCAGCGTCGGCCAGCAGGGCGAGCCGTTCCCTGTGCGACAATTCGTGCAGGTCGCAATAGACATCGATCGGCTCACCTTCGACCAGTTCCATCACCAGCCAGGGGGAGCCGGTCGGCGTCTCGCCCCCGTCGATGATCCGCACGATACCCGGCTGTTCAAGATTGGCGAGCAAGCGCCGCTCACGCAGAAACAATTCTCGCGCGACCGGGCCGAGGATCCCCTTGCGCAGGATCTTCAGCGCCGCGCGTTGCTCATAGCGGCCATCCGCCCGGCAGACTTCATAGACTTCCGCAAGGCCGCCACTGCCAAGATGCGCGGTGACGCGCCACGGGCCATAGGATTTGCCGATACGCGGATCGGCGCTTGCTGGCAGGTCATCACCTCCCAGCAAGGATTCAAGCGTTGCCGCGCGCTGTCCGGCCAGTTGGTCGAACAGCGCGCGGCTATAGCGCTCCTGTTCCAGCAAATGGGTGATCTTACCAAGCAACACGGGCCGGTTGCCGAATTGCTGCGCCAGCCAGGTCGGCCGTTCTTCTTCGGACAGGTCGAAGGCGGCCTCGAAAGCGGCGTCGATTTCTTCCTGTTCGGTCGGCAAGTCTGGCATTGTCACGATCGACCTTGGCGGGGGTTGCAGGCGCAGGCCCGGGCTGGCCGGACCATCGACGTTAATATGTCAAGCAGCATAACGCAGAGCGTCCCCACTCTCCGCCACACCTGGGTCAAGGCTCAAGCTGATCTGCGAGATAGGCCCGTGCGCGCGCCCATTGCCGTTCCACCGTGCGGACCGAACGACCCAGCGCGCTGGCAGTTTGATCCACTGTCAAACCCGCAAAAAACCGGCATTCCACGATGCTTTCCAGCTCTGGCGCACGCTCGCCAAGCGCCTTGAGCGCATCATCCAGCGCGAGGAAGCGATGATCTATGTCCGGTGAGGCTTCGCGCTGTTCCTCCAGCTCGAAATGGACCGCGCCGGCGCCACGCTTGGCCGCCAGCTTGCGCCGCGCATGATCGATCAGGATTTGCCGCATCGCGCGCGCTGCGGTGGCGAGATAATGGTCGTGATCTGCATAGCGCGCATTGTCGGACTGAGACAGTTTCAGCCATGCCTCATGGACTACAAGCGTGGTATTCAGCGACGGTGTGCCAGCCTGTCGGCTGAGCTGGCGCGATGCGATACGGCGCAGCGTGTCATATGTTTCCGCGAACAACTCGCCATCGAAATCCAGCCCTGAACCATTCTCCACGACGGGCAAAGCGCTCGAATCCATGCATGCAGCCCCCTTAGGACATTGAACTCTATCCAATTCCTTGCCGTGCGCAAGCAGTCGAGGGGCCGCCCGTATGGCAGAAAATTCGGTAGGTGGCGGATTGCGGGCCCTCTTCACGTTTCTCTTCCTGTCCGGAACAGCGAATGGGAAACAGGCACAATGGCAAATGGCAATCGGCATCAGTCCAGGGCGGCGCTTCGTGCAGGAGCAGCCGCGCTGGTTTTGTCGAGCGCGGGGCTTTCTGCGCAGCTTCATGCGCAGGAAATTCCCGAAGAAGAGTTGTTCGACCTCGGCACGCTTGGCGGTCAGCTGTCAGGGGCATTCCAGACCGATGCCGATGGCAGCACAGTGCTGGGCTATGCGCAGACGGAAGACAATACTGTCCGGCTGGTGATCTGGCGCAACGGCGCGATCACCGACATCACGCCCGAAGGCGCACGCCTGGCGCTGAACGCGCTAGACCGCAACGGCACACGCAATTTCCTGATGAGCCGCGATGGCACTACGGTTACGGGGTATTTCTACGACAATGCCAACGTCGCAGTCGTAATCCGAGATGGCACGGTCACCCGGCTGACGGGCGCGGATTTCCTCTTTCCGCGAGCGATCAGCCATGATGGCCTGGTGATCGCCGGCAACGGCGGGACCTTCGGCGAAGGTCAGCGCGCTTTCTACTATGATGCGGGCGGCCTGCACTGGCTGCTGCAACTTGATCGTCCCCCTGCGGGGTTTGTCTCCAATAGTGCTCTGGCAAATGCCATCAATGCCGATGGTTCGGTCATCGTTGGCAGTGACGTAAACGGACCAGAGCGCGCTGTGCGCTGGGAAAACGGCATCATCCAGGACCTTGGTGTGCTGCCGAACGGGGTGACTTCGCGTGCCAACGATGTCAGCGCAGACGGAACGGTGGTGGTGGGCTATTCCAACGTCGAATATTCGACGCAGTTCATCCTGCCGGAAGCCTTCATCTGGCGGGACGGCACCATGACCGGTCTCGGCTTCCTCAACAACACCGATGAACCGGGCAACAACCAGTCTGTCGCTAATGCGGTGAGCGGGGACGGTTCCACTGTGATCGGGGCCTCACGCTGGCGCAATTCGGATGGTGTCACCTTGTCGCAAGGCTTCGTCTGGCGCGACGGAGTGATGCAGAATATCGGCGAGATCCCCACGACTTTCCAGGGCGGTTCCTTCGCAACCACCTCCGCTGTCAGTTTCGACGGGCACGCCATTGCCGGGCAGGCGCGCAGCATGGATTATGCGATGGAAGCCTTCATCTGGCGCGATGGCGAAATCACCATGCTGGGCACGCTGGGCGGAACGCAAAGCTATGCCACCGACGTCAGCGATGACGGGTCGACCGTGGTGGGCGTTTCAACCAACGCCAGCGGGTATTCGCGTGCTTTCATCTGGCGCACGGTCATGCAGGATTTCACCAATATCCTGGGTTCCTTTGCCGGGCTGGCCGAAGAAGCCGAACTGGCGATCGGCCTATCCAGTGAGCGGCTGCGCAGGATCGAACGGCCCGGCTGCACCGTAGCAAAACGCAAATTCTGCATCGGCATCGCTGCGTCTGCATGGCAGGCAGGACCGTCGTCTCTATCTGCCAGACCCGACGAATTTTCCCTTTCCCTGTCCGGCGCGGTACGGCCTCATCGGCTGATAACCCTCGGTCTCACCCATGCATGGAGCGACAGCAACTCCGGCAGCAATCGCATCGACATGCACGGCAGCCGTGCCTGGTCGGCCTGGGGCCGGATCGGCAAGGAAGAGAGCACAGCCGGGCCATCGCTGGAGGCGTGGTATGGCGAAAGCCGCGACAGGCTGGCGATTGATCGCACTGCTGGCCTCGCCGATGTGGAATCAGCCTCCGGCCGGGCAAGTCTGCATGGCCGGAACTTCGGCATACGCCTTAGCTACCGTCTGCCGCTCAGCCAGAGCTGGTCCATCGAACCTTCGGCAGGGCTCGCACAATCTAAAGTTCGCCGAACCTCTTTTCTGGAGACTGCAGTGGATTTTCCAGCAGATTATGCCAGCTCTGGTATTGAAATGAAGCGAGCCGGGATGGGGCTTGATCTGTCCGGCAAGGCGGGACCCGGTTGGGTCCGGGCATCGCTTGCGGGCGAAAAAATCTTCGATCGCGCCAGATCGGTAATCGCAGGACAATCCGCCATTCCCGGGGCAGAAGAATTCGCGCTAGCCTCCGCCCTTGAGCCAAACGAGACGCGCGGTCGGGTTGAACTGGGATATGTCTTGCCGATAGGGCCAGCGAGCCTGAGCCTTTCCGTCAATGCAGCGACACCTGAATATGGATCCCGGCAGGATTGGGGCGGCAAGACAAGCTTGAGAGTTGAATTCTAGGCCGCGCGTACATCAGACCTTGCGAAGGTCGAAACCCTTGGACCAATACCCGCATACCAGATCATGGGCGAAGCGACCAAACGTCCAGATTGGGGGCAATGCGGACGCACCCGGTTCCTCTGCCTCCGCCCTGGCTGCAGCAGCGCTTCCGGCTTCGATGATGTCCCGTTCTGGCCAGACATGCTCAACGGTCGCCCGGATTGCCTCACGCAAGAGCGGGTGATCGTCGGCAATCACGATGCGCATGATGCGTTCTCCTAGCTGTTTCTCCTGCCCTCGATGAGTGTTTCGACGATAGTCGGGTCAGCGAGTGTGGAAGTGTCTCCGAGGGAAGCGTAGTCATTCTCTGCGATCTTGCGCAAGATACGGCGCATGATCTTGCCGCTGCGGGTCTT
>JAGREF010000091.1 GCA_020446665.1 Sphingomonadaceae bacterium | reverse complement strand
CGAGATTGACGATCCGCCCGATATCCACCGCGGCGGAAAGCTTGCTGACCTGAACCCCGCCTTCTTCCCGCCGGGCTGTGGCGATACAGGCGATCCGCCCGCCGCCTTCCGCGCTGCCGATGCGGTGGCAGGCAATGCCCTGCCCGCTCTGGTCACGCCCGCCGCCCCATTCAGCCATCCGGGCCACGCGCTGCAAACATTCGACCATGCGCACATCGCCGCCCAGCATTTCGATCCGGTAGGAGAGCGGTTCGCGATTATGGCGCGCGGCCACTTCGTCGATGAAGCTCTCTGTAAAGAAGGCGGTATAGCCATGGGCATTGCCGCGCATCCGCCCGGTGGGCAGGCCGATGCGGATCGGCACATGATCGACGGCCGCATTGGGAATGGCGTAATGCGGCATCGCCCCTTCCACTGCCAGCGGATCGCCCTTGCCCTCTGCCATTTGCACCGCTGCCCAACTGGTGCGGTTTTCAAACAGGCGATAGCCAAATTCCCGCGCTGTTGCAGGCACAGCAATGCGCGCGCGCATGGAGCCAATCTGGCCGCTTTGCTTGTCAGCCAGCTTTGCCGTCAGCAATGCCGCCACCGGGGCACGCGGGCGGGTCATCAGCTGTTCCTGCCAGCGCGACCAGGTCAGCTGAACCGGCCGCCCGGCTTCGCGCGCGATCAGCGCCACTTCGATGGCGTGATCATGTTCCAGCCGCCGGTCGAAACTGCCCCCGGCAGGCATGGGATAGAGGATGACATCGCTCAGCGTCATGCCCAGCGCTTTGGCCACGGCTGCCCGTGCCCGCTCCGGCGCCTGTGTTGCCAGCCACAGTTCCAGCCGCCCATCGGCAAGCCGCGCTGTGGCCGTGGCCGTTTCCAGCGGGGCGTGCAGCGCCGGGCCAATATCATAGCGCAAGGCGAGATCCGGCTTCTCGTCATTGTCATAGCCATCGCCGCGCTGCGCGATGCGGTAAGATCCGCCATTGCGCACGGCATCATCCAGCCGTTCCTCGATCACGCCGCTATCGATCATATTGGCTGCCCGGAAGACAGCGCGCATATCATCCAGCGCGCGCTCTGCCACCCAGCCGCTTTCCGCAACGGTCGCCAGCCAGCGTTTGCCCTGCACCACATGCAGCAAACCGCGCCGCCCCTGCGCCCGCCCCGCATCGAAGCGCGCCAGTTCCGCCTGGTCAATCGGGCCATGCCGGATCGCTGCATAGGCCATGTCCGGCAGCCGCACATCACCGGCAAACAGGAACGTGCCATCCACCTTCGCAGGCAGGTCCAGCCGGGGATAGGCGGTTTCCACGCCGGGCAGCGGCTGTTCGGCAACCGGATCACTGCGCAAGGGCGGCGGATCGGGCGGAGAGAGCGCAGCGGCTTCACCTGAAAGTTCGGCAAAGCTCAGCTTGTTTTCGCCGTGAAACACAAAGCCATATTTGGCCTCGCATTCTTCCCATGCCACATCCCAGCGCTCTGCCGCAGCCATGCAGAGCAACGCCCGCGCGCTGGCGGCGGCTTCGCGGCAGGGCTGCTCATAAGCCTCCAGCGTCATGCCATCGGCGGTCGCGGTAAAGCGGCTTTCCTGCGCGAAACGCCGGGCCAGAACATCGCCTTGTTCATCGGCCAGTTCCGGCCAGAAAGGCATCCACAAAGGGGCCCATTTTGCGGCCAGCGGGACATTGGCATAGGCCCCGCTGACCGGAGCCGGTTCCACAGCAATCTGCCGCCAGTCTGCCCCCAGTTCCGCACAGATGATCTGCGGCAGGATCGTGGTCACACCCTGCCCCATTTCCAGTTGCGGAACAGCGACTGTGATCACACCATCCGCGGCAATTTTCAGCCATGCACCAAAGGCCTGCTCGCCCTTGCCCGGATCGAGCGGCGTGTCATAGCTGCGTGGCATCAGCCCCCAGGCGATCAGCAACCCGCCGCCAAGAGCGGCCCCTGCCAACACACCCCGGCGGCTGACATGCATGGTCAGCTACCCTGCCGGTCCAGCGCGGCCATCATGGCCTGCGCAATGGCAGCGAAACATTCCGCTTCATGCCCTTCGCCTGCGGCCGGTGGCTGCCCGGAATCACCGGAAGAGCGGATCGACATGGCGAGCGGGATGCGACCAAGGAAGGGTAGCTGCCTTTCGCCAGCCGCTGCCTCTACCCCGCCCTGGCCAAAGGGATCGGACACTTCATGGCAATGCGGGCATTCATAGCCCGACATATTTTCCACCATCCCCAGGATCGGCACGCCGCCCGCTTCGAACAACTGCATCGCGCGCGCGGCGTCAATCAGGGCGAGGTCCTGCGGGGTGGAAACGATCACGGCGCCTGCGGGCTTGAAATTCTGCAGCATGGTCAGCTGCACATCGCCCGTGCCCGGCGGCAAGTCCACCAGCAGCAATTCCGCTTCGCCCCAATCGGCATCGACCAGCTGGCGCAACGCATTGCCCGCCATCGGCCCGCGCCAGGCAATCGCCTTGCCCGGTTCGATCAGATGACCCATCGACAGCACCGGCACGCCCCATTCGCTGGGCACGGGGATCAGCTTGTTTCCCTCTGCCTGAGGACGTTTTCCTTCATTGCGGAGGATCTTGGGCTGCGAGGGGCCGTAAATATCCGCATCGACGATCCCGACCTTGCGACCTGTTCTGGCCAGCGCCACAGCGAGATTGGCGGTCAGCGTGGATTTTCCTACCCCGCCCTTGCCCGAACCCACGGCGATGATCTGGCGCGTGGTGCGCTCTGCCACCATGGCAACGCGCACTTCGGCCACGCCTTCTGCCGCGCCCAGCACATCTTTCAGCGCAGCTTCCAGTTGCTCGCGCGCAATCGCGTCCATGCCCGCAACATCTGCGACCACGGTTACCCGCCCGTCTCTGGCGGTCAGCGATTGCACCCGGCCTTGCAGCGATGCGGGCAGTTTTTCGAACAGGGTTTTTTCATCCATCGCAACCGTCCCTAAAGCATGGTGGCAGGCAGAGGGAACAGCTTTTCAGCCCTATCGACAGCTATGGCGCTGAAATTCGGTGCATGCCCCCTATTATTCGCGCAAGGCGCACCTATAAAGGTTGCTATGACCATGATGGACGGTTTCAGAGAGAGGATCGCCCTGGCCATGGCCGGCGGCAAGAGCCCATGGGGCAAAGGTGCTGGCGGTTCGGGGGGTGAAGGCCCTTCCGACGAGAATGGCGGCAGCGGCGATTCAGACGGCAATGATGGCGGCGGCTCCGGTGGAGGCCCGCGCAATCCGTGGCTTCCCGGTGGCAGCTCGGGCGATGGCGACAAGCCGCGCCGTTCCGCCAATATCGAGGATATTTTCAAGCATCGCGGCCCCGAAGGCCCGCGTCGCGGTGGCCCCGGCGGCCCCAATTTCCGCATGCCTGAGCGGCCCGGCGGCAAGAGCTGGACCCCGGTGATCATCGCTGTCGGCGCACTGGCCTGGTTGTCCACTTCCGTCCATCAGATTGGCACGGCGGAACAGGGGCTGGTGACCTGGGCAGGCGGCAAATACAGCCATTCGCTTGATTCCGGTTTCCGGCTAACCGCACCCTGGCCGTTCCAGGCTGTGGACAAGGAAAATGTGAAGGAAATCCGATCCGAGAAAATTCCCGGCGGAAGCGAGGAAAAGCTGATCCTGACGGGTGACCAGAATCTGGTGAATCTGTCTTACCTGATCCGCTGGAATATCTCCGACCTGCCCAATTTCCGTTTCCGTCTGGCAGAACCGGAAGAAACCGTGCGCGAGGCAGCAGAAACCGCCATGCGCGAGTCTGTCGCCGAACTCGATCTCGACACGGTGCTGTCGGGTGAAGGCCGTGCGCAAATCGAACAGAATGTCCGCTCGCGCATGCAGGCCATCCTCGACAGCTACAAATCGGGCATTGCCGTGCAGGGTATCGAAATCGACAAGACCGATCCGCCAGACAGCGTGGTGGATGCGTTCAAGGATGTCTCCGCCGCCGAACAGGATGCGCAGCGCGACAAGAACGCCGCCCGCCGCTATGCCCAGCAATTGCTGGCCCGGGCAGAGGGTGACGCAGCAGCCTTCAACAAGATTTACGAGGAATACCGGCTGGCCCCTGACGTGACCCGCCGCCGCCTCTATTACGAAACCATGGAAAGCGTGCTGGGCAAGACGGACAAGACGGTGATCGAAGCCAATGGCGTGACGCCATATCTGCCGCTGCCCGAAGTGAAACGTCGCAGTCAGCAGCCGCCTGCCCCACCCGCCGCAGCGAAGGAGGGCCAGTGAGATGGAACAGATCTGGCAAACCTATAAAATGGCGATCATCGCGGCCGGGGCTGCGCTTCTCGTAGCCGCTGCAGGGACCGTTTTTGTTGGCGAGGATCAGCAGGCCGTGATCCTGCAGGGCGGTAGCCCGGTCAAGACGATCAACAAATTCAATCCGAATGAGGATTTTGGGCAGACAAATGCCGGGATCCAGTGGCACATTCCCTTTGTGCAGCAGGTCCAGATGGTTGATCGCCGCATCATGGACCTCGATATGGAGCGCCAGCAGGTCCTGACCAGCGACCAGCAGCGGCTGCAGGTCGATGCCTATGCTCGTTTCCGCATCATTGATCCGATCCGCATGGTCCGCAATGCGCGCACGGAAGAGAATGTGGCGGCGCAGCTTGCCCCGATCATGACCTCCGTCCTGCGGCAGGAACTGGGGCGGCGCACCTTTGCCTCGCTGCTGACTGCAGAACGCGGCAATGCAATGACCAATATCCGCGACACGCTCGACAAGGCTGCCCGCCAATATGGGGCGCAGGTGCTGGATGTGCGGATCAAGCGCGCCGATCTTCCCGATGGCCGCCCGCTGGAAGCTGCCTTTGAACGGATGCAGTCTGATCGCCAGGCCGAAGCGGAAACCATCCGCGCACAGGGCCGCCGCGATGCGCAGATCATCCGTGCAGAAGCAGAGGGCGAGGCTGCATCCACCTATGCCGCCGCCTATGGCAAGGACCCGGAATTCTACGATTTCTACCGCGCGATGGAGAGCTATCGCCGCACCTTCGAACAGGGCGAAGCGGAAAGCTCAATCATCATGTCGCCGGACAATGAATATTTGCGGCAATTCCGTGGCCGTCGTTGATGGTCTGAATGTGACCGTTCATCGATAGACAGCGGCGTTTACAGCTGTCGTTCAAATGGCATTCATGCCCATTGGCGACATTCGCCGCAGACTGATCGGCGCGTTCAGGCGCTGACAAGGAAGAAGAGGAACCAAAGGACGTGAAGCCCGTGCGATACGCTTATGGACTAACATCGGCTCTCCTGATTGGCGGCGCAGCCGTGTCGCTGGTGACTGGCCATCCCGCAGGTGCGCAGGTCGCGCAGAATGACGATAGCAGGATGAGCACAATGGTGCCCCGCGCCGGTGCGCCATCCAGCTTTGCCGACCTGACCGAACAGCTCGCCCCTTCCGTGGTGAATATCTCGACCCGCCAGCGGATCGAAGTCAATGCCAATCCCTTTGCCGGCACGCCGCTGGCTGACATGTTCGGCCGTCGCGGGCGCAACCAGCCGCAAACGCGCGAGGCGCAATCTCTCGGCTCCGGCTTCATCATCAGCGCCGATGGCTATATCGTCACCAACAACCACGTGGTCAGCCCAAATGGGCGCGGCACCGTGGAAGAAATCACTGTTACCATGCCCGATGGCACGGAATATGATGCCAAGCTGGTCGGCAATGATGCCGCTTCAGACCTTGCCGTGCTGAAGATTGAAGGCAGCAAGCCCTTCCCCTTCGTGAAGTTCGGCGATTCCAAGAAAACCCGCGCGGGTGACTGGGTGATTGCGATTGGCAATCCCTTCGGCCTGGGCGGCACGGTCACATCGGGGATCGTCTCTGCCGTGCTGCGCAACACCGGTGGCGGGGCCTATGACCGCTATATCCAGACCGATGCCAGCATCAACCGCGGCAATTCGGGCGGCCCGCTGTTTGACATGCAGGGCAATGTGATCGGCATCAACAACGCCATCTTCTCGCCCACCGGCGGCAGTGTCGGGATCGGCTTTGCCATTCCCGCCGATATCGCAGCCCCCATCGTGGACAAGCTGCGCGCCGGGGAAGAGATCGAGCGCGGCTATCTGGGTGTGCGTATCCAGCCGGTCGATGAAGACCTTGCGGCGTCCATTGGGCTCGCCAAGAACAAGGGCGAATTCGTGCAGGCGGTGGAGCCTGATGCGGCGGCTGACAAGGCCGGGATCAAGGCCGGTGACGTAGTGGTCGAAGTGAATGGCAATGAAGTGACGCCGGACCAGACCCTGTCCTTCCTCATCGCCAATATCGCCCCCGGTACCCGTATACCGGTGGAGCTCTATCGTGATGGCCAGCGGCGCAAGGTCAATGTCGTGGTCGGCAAGCGCCCCAGCGAGGACGAACTGGCCCGTCAGGCGCAGACCTTCGATCCCGATGGCCAGCCCACCCCGCAGGAAAACGGCCAGGGCAGCAGCATGATTGAAGATGTGCTGGGCCTGCAGGCGATCCCGCTGACCCCACAGATCGCAGGTCAGCTGGGTGCTGATTCCGACACGACCGGGCTTGTCATTGCAGGGGTCGATCCCAGCTCTGACGCCGGACAAAAGGGCCTTGCCCGCGGCGACATCATCCTGACCGCCAATTACAAGGCAGTGGCCACTGTGGGCGCCCTGGAAGCGATCGTGAAGGAAGCCAAGTCAAGCGGCCGCGAGGCTGTGCTGCTGCGCATCCAGCGCCGTGGCCGCCCGGCGACCTATGTCGCTGTTCGCCTGCGCGAGTGATAGGTACCAGATCGCCAAGGAAAGGCCCCGTTTCCAACCACAGGAAACGGGGCCTTTCTTTTGCTTCCACTCAACTTGCGCATAGCTAGGGTCAGGACCCAATAATCACGCCATTCATGCGTCCCTGCGGGATTTGACCAAAATGGCCCAGAGCCACGGCGGATTGGCTTGAAAGGTGGGCATATTCCTTTGCCAATCTTCCTCACCCTGAGCCATTTTTCTTCAAACCTCGATAGCGTGATTGATGGGTCCTGACCCTAATTATTGTTTGGTGTTACCGGCCTCGCAGCTCCCCCGCCGCCGGGTGGCATTGGCGGCGGTGGCGGAGCGCGCTGGGGCTGGTTTTCACCCGTCGCACGGTTGAGGAAATCATCGCTCGCTGCTTGCGGGGCGTTGTCCTGTCCGGGCACAGGGCGCACTTCCGGCGCGCCTTCGCCTTCGATCGGGAAAGGCACCTCGCCCGGATCCTCTCTGCGGCCGGGTTCCACCAGGTTTCCTTGTTCGTCGATGTAGTAATACTCGTCCGGATCGCCGAAATAGAATTCGTCATCCGGCTCCAGCTGCCATTCGGGCAATTTCAGCTCGGTATCGAATTCTTCCACCGGCCGATCCTTCACGGCATAACGCATATAGGCGGCAAAGGCGCGCGCAGGGGAGCGGCCACCCTGCAAACCTGGCACCGCCTTTGCATCGTCGCGGCCCATCCACACGCCAGTCGTGATCCCGCTGGAGAAGCCGACAAACCATCCATCCTTGTTGGAGCTGGTCGTACCGGTTTTGCCCGCCACCGGGCGGCCGATCTGGGCGGCCTTGCCCGTGCCGGTATTGACTGCGGTCTGCAGCAAATCGGTCATTCCTGCCGCAACATAATCCGGCACGAGCCGCGAACCCCGGACATCTTCATGTTCATAGAGGACTTCACCACTGGCCGTGACGACCTTTACAATGCCATAGGGTTCCACCGAATAGCCGCGCGCAGAGACCGCGGCGAAAGCACGGGTCATGTCGATCACGCGCACTTCCGAACTACCCAGCACCATCGACGGGAAAGTCTGGATCGGGCTGGTGATCCCGAAACGCCGCGCCATCGAGGCTACGGTGCCGAAGCCCACTTCATTGCCCAATTGAGCCGCCACAGTATTCTTCGAATAGGCAAAGGCCGAGCGAACATCTATCTCGCCCGCATAGTTGCCGCCGGAATTGCGCGGGCTCCAGCCATCTATCGTCACGGGCGTGTCCACCACCCTGTCATCCGGGGTGTAGCCAGCCTCCAGAGCGGCAAGGTAGACGAACAGCTTCCACGAAGAACCCGGCTGGCGCAAAGCGTCGGTGGCGCGGTTGTAGTTGCTGGAAACGTAATCCGTTCCGCCAACCAGCGCGAGCACGGCCCCGTCGCGATCAAGGCTGACCAGCGCACCCTGTGCACCCTCAGGCGTGTTGGCCTGGATCGCTGCCGTGGCCGCGCGCTGCATACCGACATCCAACGTGGTCCATACCTCGATCGGCTCCAGTGTATTATCACTGAGCAGGATATCGAGCTGCGGCAACGCCCAATCCGTGAAGTAGCGCACCGAATTCTGCGCCGAATCCTTCTTCAGCTTGACCGTCGAAGGATCGACATCGGCAGCATCGGGCGAAATCCGCCCCTGTTCACGCATTAGCCGCAACACCACATTGGCGCGGCTGACCGCAGCATCGACATCGGCGGTGGGCGAATAGCGGCTGGGCGCCTTCACCAGACCGGCGATGATCGCTGCCTCCGCAGTCGTCAGGTCATTCGCAGGATGGCTGAAGAACTTGCGGCTGGCGCTGTCGATCCCATAGGCCCCACCGCCGAAATAGACCTTGTTGAGATAGAGTTCGAGTATCTGGTCTTTCGAGAATTTCCATTCCAGCGCCATGGCCAGCACCGCCTCGCGCGCCTTGCGGTCCACAGTGCGGTTGGAATTGAGGAAGACATTGCGCGCCAGCTGCTGGGTAATGGTGGAGGTAGCCGACAGCCGCTTCTCCCCCCGCGCCCAGACATACACCGCGCGGGCCAGACCGTAGGGATCAACCCCGATATGCGAATAGAAGCGCCGGTCCTCCACAGAGACCATTGCATCCTTCATCACTTGCGGGATTTCGTCGCTTTCGATCCACTTGCCGAAGCTGGGGCCAAGCTCGACAATTTCCGTGCCATCCCGCGCGCGCACAATGATGGTCTGCGCGGTCTGGGTTTCCTTCAGCTCATGATAACTGGGCAGGGAACGGGCGGCAAAGGCAACGGCGAGCACGACAAACAGCACGCCAACAAGCGCCATAGCGCCGCTCCAGATAAAGAGCCGACGGAACCAGCGTGCAAAAAAGCCGCGTTCCTTTTTCGGTTTCTGCTGGCGCTTGGCGGCTGCGCGCCGGCTCCCCCGTTCAGCCATTGACTACCAACCACTTCCATCGTCGCCCGCCATGGGGCTGTCCACAGAAGTGTCTTGCATAGGGCAATTGTAACGAAGCGTGAACGGGAAAGAGCCGGTTAGCCCCGCTTTATTCGTTCTCTTCAAAGGCGAGCGAGGCCGAATTGATACAATAGCGCATCCCGCCGGCATCACGCGGCCCATCGGGGAAGACATGGCCCAGATGCCCGTCACAACGCGCACAGGTTACTTCGGTGCGGATCATGCCATGCGACATGTCACGGTGTTCCGCCACGACATCACCTTCTGCAGGCGCCGTGAAGCTGGGCCAGCCGGAACCGCTGTCATATTTCGTATCGCTCATGAACAAAGGTGCGCCGCAGCCTGCACAATGATAGATGCCGGTTGCCTTGTTCTTCTCATATTTGCCGGTGAAGGCCCGTTCCGTCCCGCCTTCGCGCAGCACGTGATACTGCTCCGGGCTCAGCTTCTCGCGCCATTCCGCTTCGGTAAGGTTCAGCTTGTCAGCCATGGTGGGGTCTCCTGTTTGCCGCACCAATATGGGGTCACGGCGTTGGAAATCCAGCCTTGGGTCCTGACCCTAGCCATCCAGTTCCGCATAATGGCTGGGGGGCTGGATCACTTCCATCCGTTCCGACAGCAGCGGGCGGAAGCTGGGGCGGCTTTTCAGCACGGCATACCAGCCCCGCGCGGAATCATGCCCGGACCAGTCAATCCCGCCCAGATAATCCGCCACGGAAATCTGCGCCGCCGCAGCCAGATCAGCGAGGCTCATCATCGGTCCTGCCAGCCAGCGGCGATTATCGACCAGCCAGTCGATATAGTCGAGATGACCATGGGCCAGCTTCATCGCTTCGCGCAGGATCCGGCTGTCCGGCGGCTGGCGCAGCACCAGCCGTTTCTTCATCCGTTCATGCAGCATAGGCAGCGCGACATCGCCAAAGAAATTCTCGTCAAACAGCGCGACGAGCCGCCTGATTTCGGCCCGCTGGGTGGCGCTGCCATTGATCATGGGCGCGGCATCGACCGTTTCTTCGAAATATTCGCAGATAGCGCGGCTGTCACACAGGGTCAGTTTCTTGTCCGGATCGTGCAGCACCGGGGTGCGGCCAGCCGGGTTCAGTGACCAGAACTCGTCGCTCGCCTGCCACGGGTCTTCACGCCACAATTCATAGCCCACGCCCTTTTCACTCAGCAGCAAGCGGACCTTGCGCGAGAAAGGGCAGAGCGGAAACTGGTAGAGGCGCCACATACGAAAGGCTCATGCCGCAGCCGGTTGCGCTCGGCAATGGGGGCTGTGAAAAGGTGGTTCATATTCCAGACGAGTTGAGCAGCAAGAGGCAGGCAGGCATCACTGCCTCCAGCCGGGCCGGGTCGCCGGCAAGATCCTGTGCCTCCGCCTTGAGCTGAGCGGAGACGGCGGCACGGTCCATCCCCGTTTCCTCCATCACTCTGGCATTGGCGCGCACGAAATATTCGCGTCCGCGCTCCGCCATGGCCGGATATTCCTTCGCCCCGCCCTGCTGTTGCAGGGTCGCGACAATGGCAAAGGCCGCTGAACAGCGCAGCGCGGTGCGATGTTCGAGCGAGAGCGGCTGGGCGGGCTGCGCAAGGGCAGGCGTGCCAGCCAGCAAGGCAGACAGGGCGATGGTCGTGAGGATGCGAATCATGACCGCATCCCTAGCTCGCCCTGCATGAACCGCACACTACCCCAGCTCGTTCCACTTCCTGCGCAGTTCCATTGCGCGTTCCTGGCGGAACTTCTCAAAGCCCACGCGCTGCTCGTAACCGGCATCCTGCGGGTAATCGACATAGGCGTCGATAATCTCATTGAAGATGCCGCGCAGCTCTTCCTTGTGATCGCGGTGAGAAAAGATGTAGAACCAATGGGCCTTGATCGCCTCCAGCGTGCGGCACGCAATCTCGTCCGGCTCCATGCCGAATTCGTGCAGGCTCTCCAGCCGCTTCACAGTCTCGCTATCGACCGGCTTCATCGCGCCTTTCAGCGCATCGGGACGGATATCGTCGCTGGCATAGATATAGCTTTTCACCAGACCGGGGCAGAGCATGGAGACGGAGATATTATGCTCCATCAGGCTCCAGCGCAGGCTTTCCGACAGGCCGCGCACTGCGAATTTCGTCGTATTGTAAATGCCGGGAATGGGGCTGCCGATAAAGGCCGCCATGCTCGCCGTGTTGCACACATGGTCGCCCTGCCCCAGCTCGATCATGCGCGGGACGAAGGTCTGTACGCCGTTGATCACGCCATGCAGATTGACGCCGAGCAGCCAGTCAAAGTCGGCATGGGTAGCAAGCTCGGTCGGGCCGACCACCGCCACACCGGCAGTATTGATCAGGACGTGCAGCTTGCCGATTGTCGTCTCTACCTTATCCGCCGCCGCCTTGTAGGCCGCACGGTCGGTGACATCGAGCTGGATCGCCAGCACCCGGTCCCCGCCATCCATTTCGGCCACGGCAGCATCGAGATGATCCTGGCGAATGTCTGCGATGACGACATTGGCCCCGTCAGCCAGCAATGCCTTGGCGATACCCAGCCCGATCCCGCTCGCGCCGCCGGTCACAAATGCGGTCTTGCCTGCAAAGTCCTTCATCCTCAGCCTCCTCTCCCGCCCGGAGAAGGCTGGATGAGCGTGTGCTGGCCAGCAAGCCAGTGACACCCTCTCCCAATTTCGCGTAGGTATCTGTGATTCCAACGCTGCATATCCCTCTCCCATCGGGAGGGGCATAGGAGAGACCATGACTCAATACCCCTCCCTCCACATGATTATAGATGGCGAGAAAATCTCCGGCGGCGGCCGGCGGACCTTTGATGTCGTCAATCCCGCCACGGGCGAGGCCATCGGCGCGTTGCCGCTGGCTGAAACCGCTGATCTTGACCGCGCGCTGGAAGTGGCCGCGGAGGGGTTCCGCATCTGGCGCAAGAGCACGCCGCAGCAGCGCTCGGCCGTATTGCAGGGCGCCGCACGGCTGATGCTGGAGCGGCAGGAGGAATTGGCCACGCTCGCCACCATGGAGCAGGGCAAGCCGCTGGCGGAAAGCCGCATCGAAGTGCTGATGAATGTCGGCCTGTTCAATTTCTACGCAGGCGAAGTATTCCGCCTCTATGGCCGCGAACTGGTGCGCCCCACCGGCATGCGCAGCACCATCCGCCATGAACCGGTGGGCGTGGTTGCGGCCTTCAGCCCATGGAATTTCCCGCTCGGCAATGTCGGCCGCAAGCTGGGTGCACCGATTGCGGCGGGTTGCTCGGTCATCATGAAGAGCGCGGAAGAGACCCCGGCCAGTGCATTGGGCGTGATGCAATGCCTGCTCGATGCAGGCCTGCCCAAACAGGTTGCACAGGCCGTGTTCGGCGTGCCGGATGAGGTAAGCCGCCACCTGCTCGCCAGCCCGATTGTCCGCAAGCTCAGCTTCACCGGATCGACCGTGATCGGCAAACACCTCGCCAAACTGGCCGCAGAGAATATGCTGCGCACCACGATGGAACTGGGCGGGCATGGTCCGGTGCTGGTGTTCGATGATGTTGATGTCGACAAGGTTCTCGATACAGCTGTCGCCGGCAAATACCGCAATAGCGGGCAGGTCTGTGTCAGCCCCACACGCTTTATCGTGCAGGAAGGCGTGTTCGAGAAATTCCGTGACGGTTTTGCTGAGCGGGCAAAAGCGTGGAAAGTCGGCAACGGGCTGGAAGACGGCACGCAGATGGGCCCGATGGCCAACCCCCGCCGCCCCGATGCGATGGAACGCCTGATCGGCAATGCGCGCGACAAGGGTGCAAATCTGGATGCAGGCGGCGAACGGATCGGCAATCAGGGCTTTTTCTATGCTCCCAGCGTCTTGTCCGAAATTCCGCTCGATGCCGATATCATGAACGAAGAACCCTTCGGCCCGGTCGCGCTGATCAATCCCTATCGCGATGAGGCCAGCATGATCGCAGAAGCCAACCGCCTGCCCTATGGCCTGGCTGCCTTTAGCTGGACCAATGACGTGCAGCGGCAACGCCGCCTGGCAGACGAGCTGGAAAGCGGGATGGTCGGGATCAACAGCCATATGATCGGCGGCGCAGACAGCCCGTTTGGCGGGGTCAAATGGTCCGGCCACGGCGCGGAAGACGGGCCCGAAGGCATCCTCGCCTGCATGGTCACCAAGGCCGTGCATGAGGGGTAGCTTGCGCGTGGCCTTCGACAAGCTCAGGCTGAGCGGAGGTTGGTTCAAGCTGCAATAGAATAAGATCCGCTCGTGCTGAGCCCGTCGAAGCACGAGCGCAACAGCTGCAGAGAGGCAAAATGACTCACGAACTCAAGACCGGCGGTGATCGCGGTTATCTGCGCATTGCAACTGAAGAAGCCTTTGCCACGCAGGAACAGATCGACATGTTCCTGCGCATGGTGCGCGATGGCACGGCGGATCAGGGGATGGTGAGCCTGTGGGGCTTCTATGCCACCAGCCCACCCGAACGGGCCACGCAGATCATGGACCGGCTGCTCGATCTGGGCGACCAGCGCATAGATGGCATCAGCCAGAGCCACGCCATCATCGATCCGGTTGCCGTGCGGCGGTCCATCGCGTGAGCCTCAGGCTGGTTCGGCCAGTTTCAGCCCGATATCCTAGCTCCGCGCAAAATTGCCATGCAGGCCGAAACGCAGCTGGATCGGGATATGGACCGTCGCAACCGGGCCTTTCTCGATATCGAGCGCGTCGAAGATCAGCAGGTCGCTCTTGGCCTCTTACAGCCGGTTGCATATCTGCACGATCCAGCCATCGCCTTCGGGAGCGTCCTTGGAACGGGGAATAAAGCAGGGTTCCTGCAGGCTTGATACCGGCCCGCACCACCAATGCTGCTCCGCCCCGGTTTCGAGGTCTTTCAGGAACAGGCAGTTCATCAGGAAGCCCCCTGCACTGCCGCCCTTCAACTCGACGGGGCGGGAATAGTCCATCTCCAGCCCCCAGGTGTAGCGGCTCTTCACCCCGGTGAAGCGATCAACGATGCGCGGAAATTCGCTCGCCGTGTCGGTCAGTGGCACAATTTCCTCGAACTCGTCGCCATTGCTGGCCATGTCCACGGTCCAGCGCTTGAGCTTGCTCATCGCCTGCATCGGGTTGAAATCCGCGCCGTGCACATCGGGGAAGAAGGGGAACATGTTGTTTTCCGCTTCGGGGATTACGAAGTGGACCTTGCTCCCTTCCTGCCACGCATTGACGACATGGCTGGCAAAGCAATTGCCACGCCTGAACCAGCGAATGTCCTCATCAGTCAGATCAACGCGCCGCGGGATGATGCCGAGATAGACCGGCATGGTGGTGTCAAAGCCGAAATGGGGCATGCCCTTTTCCAGCCGGTCCCAGTCGAAAGCAATGGACTTGCCCGGCATGGGGGGAAATTGCGGGTCAGGCCGGACCCCAAAAAAAGACACCCTCAATTTCCCCTTCATGGATCAGGTCCGCAATATTCGCTTCGATTCGGTTTGGCGTGTTGAAGCCGGTGGAATTGGGGCTATCAGGGAAATGTGCCATGGTAGAATCCTCTCTCGTCTTGGATGGGATTGTATGCTCTACTAACAATTGCACAAGAGTGCCGGGGGAGAGGATTGGAGCGTGACCGAAGCAGCGGCAGCTGAACTGCCACAAGATGACGATATTGGTGAACTGAATGCCATTGTCGGGTTTCACATCCGGCTGGCGCATGGGGCCTGCTATCGTCATTTCACAGAGACCTTTGCGGATCTTGAACTGACGCAGAAACAAGTCTCTGTACTGTGGCTGGTGGATGACCATCCCGGCATGTCTCAGATTGATGTCGGCACGCGGCTGCAGATGGACCGCGCCACAACCATGACCATCGTCAATCGGTTGCAGGCGCGAGGCTATATGCGGCGCGAAAAATCAGCCACCGATGGACGCAAGCAGGCTTTGTTTCTGACGCCGGAGGGGCTGACGATCCTTGGCCATGCCAAGGATGCCATCCGCGAGCATGAGGCTTGGCTGAAAAGCCGCTTCACTCAGAAAGAGCTCGATACGCTGATGGAATTGCTCGCCCGTATCCACGATTAGGATCAGGCGAGAGGGAGAAAGAAGAGCATGGCGATGGGATCGGTTGTATCGCTGTTCCTGTTCCTGATGCTGCCCGAACATGAAGGCGATGATCTGGTGAAAGAGGATGAAGCAGACGCGTCTCGCCTGCCGGCCGGTACACCGCTCGATTGACCCGTCTGATATCAATATTATAAGCACTGCTTACTAAATTATCTGGAGAGGACCCAACGAATGAAGACCCGCGCCGCCGTTGCCTTTGAAGCCAAGAAGCCGCTCGAAATCGTGGAAGTTGATCTGGAGGGGCCGAAAGAGGGCGAAGTCCTCGTCGAGATCATGGCGACCGGCATCTGCCATACCGATGCCTATACGCTGGACGGGTTCGACAGCGAAGGGATCTTTCCCTCTATCCTCGGCCATGAAGGGGCCGGGATCGTGCGTGAAGTCGGCCCCGGCGTAACATCTGTGAAGCCGGACGACCACGTGATCCCGCTCTACACG
>JAGREF010000090.1:6836-7234 GCA_020446665.1 Sphingomonadaceae bacterium | reverse complement strand
GGGCAGTGGCCATGCGCGGCCCCATACACTTGTGGCTGGCGCTTATCCAGCATCGCCGGAATCGCGATCTCTAATCCTAAAGATGGGTAAAGGCGCGCTTTACCGCTTCTTGACCATGGCTGGTGTAAAGCGCTGACCATGATTGAGAATCCTCCCTCGGTTCCCGCCATGGGCGAAATGGCGCAGGCTGCTGATCTGCGCGCCTTTGGCTGGCCGGAACTGGTCGCGCGGCTATCTGCTGCACAGGATCTGCGCGGCGTGATGCGTCGTCGCCGTCCGGTGCACAAGGCCAGCTTTGCCACTGGTGCTGTCGGGCTGGGACATACCGAGGGAAATTACGAATGGGCTGTTAACCCTGAAGTTTTAAGCGATGAAAAGCCGGATGCGGCATTGATGTC
>JAGREF010000090.1:0-6756 GCA_020446665.1 Sphingomonadaceae bacterium | reverse complement strand
ATCGGCCCGCTCGGCGAGCCGCTGACGATTGCCGACCTGCCGCCGCCCAGCACGAAACGCTGGGTCGTGCGCCGCAAGGCGGAAGTCGTGGCGGCCGTTAATGGCGGGTTGCTGACGATTGACGAAGTGCTGGAACGCTATGACCTCACGCTTGAGGAATTCGCGTCGTGGCAGCGGGCAGTGGATCGTTCTGGCATGCAGGGCCTGCGCGTCACGCGCATCCAGCATTATCGCGACCTCTATGAGCGTCAGCTAAAATACTGATTCTCATGCCGACAATTCGGCCAATCAGCGGGTCCGGTTAGCTCCGGCCCGCTTTTTTGCGTATCACCTCCACCATCCCGGGGCGAATCACCGGGAACTGACAGCCTTGCCAGTGCTTGTTGTGCTGCAAGGCAGGAAAGCAAATGGAGGAACTCAATGATTGATTTCATCATCGCCGTTGTCATGGGCGGTATCATCGGGTGGGTCGCAAGCTTGATCATGAATCGCGATGCCAGCATGGGCATTTTCTGGAATATCGTGGTGGGCGGGGTCGGCTCGATCCTCGGGCGGTTCCTGCTTGGCGGGCTGCTGGGCGGCGGCCGCCTGCGTGAAAACGCCTTTGACCCGATGACCTTGCTGACTGCGCTGGCAGGCGCTGTGATCCTGCTGGCGATTGTTAACCTTATCAAGCGCGGCAAGGTGCGCTGAGCTATAGCTGATTTGCCTGCGGGCGGCACGGCTGTGTCGCCCGCAGGCCGGATCTGTGCCCATGCTGCTCGTCGGTTGCAAACGTAACCTGTCGAACGGGTGATTGCTGATTGCCAGTCCCGCGCCTAAGGCACATGTGATCAAAGGCGGGCCTTGGTTGCGCCCGCTGGTTTAGACCTGTAATACACTGGCGTATAAACGCCACGATTTCGAGGCAGTGGGGCCATGAATTACGAAACCAGCATGAAGCTTGATGACGAGGCGGCTATGGCCGGTGCCTCGCATGATGGCCCATCGGAAGGTGTCGGCGTGGCACCCCCGCGCAAGCTGCGGATCGCGCTGATTGCCCTTGCGGGGTTGTTTGCCGCTGGCCTGCTCTACTGGCTGACCCACAGTTCGGAAGAACCCGGCATTGCCGCCGGTGAAGGCGCGCAGGTGCCGGTGGTGAGTGTAACCGTGCCCGGCCGCCAGACGGTCGAAGGTGAAATCGAAGCGACCGGGACCCTCGCTGCCAGACGCACCCTGCCGGTCGGCTCCGTCGGCGAAGGGGGGCGGGTGGTCGCCGTCCCGGTGGATGCGGGCGACTGGGTGCAACAGGGCCAGGTGCTGGTGTCGATTGACCGTTCGGTGCAGGTCCAGCAGATCGCCAGTGCAGAGGCGCAGGTGCGCGTGGCGCAGGCAGATGCCAGTCTGGCGCAGGCCAATCTCGATCGCGCGATGAAGCTGGTCGAGCGTGGCTTTATCTCCAAGGCCGATATTGACCGCCTGACCGCGACCCGCGATGCGGCGGCGGCCAGAGTGCAGGTCGCCCGGGCACAAGTGAACGAACTGCGCGCCCGCACGGCGCGTCTCAACATTTATGCGCCGGCTTCTGGTCTCGTGCTGGAACGCAATGTCGAAGTCGGGCAGACAGTCGGCGGTGGCGGCAGCCCGCTCTTCACCATTGCCCGTGGCGGCGAGATGGAGATGCTGGCGCGTGTGGGTGAAACCGAACTGGCGAAAATCTCCGTCGGGGTCAGCGCAGAAATCGTACCGGTGGGCACGGACAAGAGTTTCGTAGGGCAGGTGTGGCAGGTCGCGCCGACCATTAATGCACAGGATCGCCAGGGCACCGTGCGCATCGCGCTCTCCTATGCAACAGAGCTTCGCCCCGGCGGTTTCGCGACCGCCAGGATCAGCAGTGGCACAGTAGTTGCGCCGATGTTGCCGGAAAGCGCGATCCAGTCGGATGACAAGGGCAGCTATGTCTATATTGTAGGCAAGGACAACAAGGTGGAGCAGCGGCGGGTGAAAATCGGACAGGTTACGGATGCCGGGATCACTATCGCAGAGGGCCTTGACGGATCCGAGAGGGTCGTGCTGCGCGCAGGCGGCTTCCTCGCCCCGGGCGATATAGTCAAGCCAGTCAAGGCGAAGAACTGATCGCCATGGATTTTCGCAATATTTCTGCCTGGTCGATCCGCAATCCGGTGGTACCTATCGTGCTGTTTATCGGGCTGGTGATTGCCGGGCTGATGAGCTTCAACGATATGAAAGTGCAGGACAATCCGGATATTGAGTTTCCGATGGTGATTGTCGGGATCTCACAGCCGGGTGCTGCACCGACGGAAATTGAAAACCAGATTACACAGCGGGTCGAGGCGGCGATTCGCAGCGTACAGGGAGTTGAAAATATCAGCTCCAGTGCGTCTGAGGGATTCAGCCAGACGATGGTCGAATTCGAAATCGGCACTGATATTGCGCAGGCCGTGAACGAAGTGAAATCCGCCGTTGACCAGATCCGCGGCGAATTGCCTGACGGTATTCTGGAGCCGCGCGTGTTTCGTGCCCAGACATCGTCGGAGCCGATCGGATATTTTGCCGTGTCCGCGCCCGACATGACGCTGGAGCAATTGTCGTGGTTCATTGACGACACGATCAAGAAGCGCTTGCTATCGATCGAAGGTATGGCCGAAGTGAGCCGCGGCGGTGGCGTGTCTCGCGAAATTCTGGTGATTGTGGATCCGGCCAAGATGCAGTCGATGGGCGTTACGGCAAGTCAGGTCAATAACGCGCTGCGCCAGCTCAATCTCAATGCGGCGGGCGGCCGTGCAGAAATCGCCGGATCGCGGCAGTCTGTGCGTGTGCTGGGCAATGCGCAGTCCGCCTATGACCTGTCGCAGGTGCAAATACCCATGGGCGGCGGCCGGACGATCAAGCTGGCCGATATCGCAAAAGTGCGCGACAGTTTTGGTGAAGTGACCTCCATCGGCAAGATCGACGGGCGCGAGGTGGTAACCTTCGGTATCACCCGTGCCCGCGGTGCCTCTGACGTGTCGGTCTATGATGAAACCGTCAAGGTGCTGCAGGACATCGAGAAAGTGAACCCGGGGGTCAAGTTCACTCGCCTGTTTACCTCTGTCGATTATACCAAGGCGCAATATGAAAGCTCGATTGCGGCCATGGTCGAAGGGGCCATTCTGGCCGTGGTGGTGGTGTTCTTCTTCCTGCGTGACTGGCGCGCGACGATCATTTCCGCGCTGGCGATCCCGCTTTCGGCGATCCCGACCTTTTATTTCATGGATTTAATGGGCTTTACGCTCAACACATTGTCGTTGCTGGCGTTGGGGCTGGTGGCCGGGGTGCTGGTGGACGATGCGATCGTGGAGATCGAAAACATCGTGCGCCATATGCGCATGGGCAAAAGCGCCTATCAGGCATCGATCGACGCGGCTGACGAAATCGGTCTGCCGGTCGTGGCGACAACTTTCTCGACTGTAGCAGTGTTCCTGCCCGTGGGCCTGATGCCTGGCGTTTCCGGCCAGTTCTTCAAGAATTTTGGTCTCACCGTGGTTGTCTCGGTGCTGATGTCACTGGCGGTCGCCCGAATGATCACACCCATGATCGCGGCCTATTTCCTCGAAGCAAAAGGCCAAGCGAGTCATGGCGAAGGGCCGATGATGGATCGCTACATGCGTATCCTTCACTGGTCGCTCGATCAGTCAGCCGTTGATCGCTACCGTGCGCAATTGCGGCCGGTAGAAGGGCGCTGGTGGTATTACATTATCTGGTTCCTGCTGCTGATGGTCACCGTGCTGGTGTTTTTCGGCATTATCGCCGGGGTGGCAATGGCATTGCCGCCGCTGGGTGTGCCGATGTTGCTGGCGCTAGCGCTGGGGCTGGCCGCCGGATATTTTGGCGGTCTTGCCGTGGGGTGGGTGCTGCGCAAGGGCATGGCTCTGGTCGGCACCGCGATTTCTCAGAATTTTGGCGCTTGGTATGGCTATATGTCCGGCCGCCTCGCAGCGCGGCGGCGGGACCATCGCGTGTGGATGATGGGCGTAGGGCTGGCTGCGCTGGTGATGACGGGCGGCTTGTTCGCGTCGCTGCCGGGGCAATTCTTCCCCAATTTCGACTCGGATTTCAGTCGGGTACGGATCGAGATGGTGCCCGGCACAACGTTGGCGCAGACTGAAGCGGTTACTGATCGCGTCAGTGCGATCATGGCCAGGCAACCGGAAGTCGATGCCGCGCTGGAACGCATCAATGAAGGCAGTGCGCGACTGTTCATCACGCTGAAGGCTGACCGGGAACGTTCGCAACAGGAATTTGAACGCGATCTTACCCCCCTGTTGCAGGAAATCCCGGACGCACGCGTATCTTTCCAGAGCAACCAGGGTGGGGGCGGGGGCACCGGCCGGGCGATTTCCGTCATGCTCTCCGGCTCTGATCCGATCGCCCTTGAAGAGGCAGCAACTACACTCGCCCGGCAGATGTCTGGCCTGAAGGGTCTGGTGGCCCCGCGCGTCGAGGCGGACTTGCAGCGCCCCGAACTCGTCATCAAGCCGCGGATGGATCTGGCGGCGAGTCTGGGTGTGACCACGGCGGCGCTGAGCCAGACGATCCGCATCGCCACGCTGGGCGATATTGACCAGAATGCCGCCAAATTTTCGCTATCCGACCGTCAGGTGCCCATTCGCGTGCGGCTGGCGGAGCAATCGCGGCGAGATCTTGATGTGATTCGCAATCTGCCTGTGCCGACCAGCACGGGCGGCTCCGTCCCGCTATACCGCGTCGCTGAAATCGGCTTTGGCTCCGGCCCCACCACTATCCAGCGCTACAATCAGAACCGGCGCATCTTTGTGGGTGCGGACCTCGCGCCTGGCGTGGCGAAGGGCGATATGGATGAAGCAATCCAGAAGTTGCCTATAATACAGAACCTGCCCACAGGCGTGTCCAATGCCCCGGTCGGGTCAGACCAGTGGCAAGCGGAAATGCTCGATAATTTCTTTAAGGCGCTGTTTGCGGGCATAGCACTGGTCTTTGCCGTGCTGGTGTTGCTCTATCACCGCTTCGTGTCGCCGCTGGTCAATATGGGTTCGCTTTTCCTCGCGCCATTGGGCGGGTTGATCGGGCTTGCCCTACTGTCCCAGCCGCTGTCCCTTCCGGTCTTTATCGGCGTGCTACTCCTGTTCGGGATCGTGGCGAAGAATTCGATCCTGCTGATTGATTTCGCGATCGAGGCCATGAATCAGGGTTTGCATAAATATGAGGCAATCGTTGAGGCAGGGCACAAGCGTGCGCAGCCGATCGTGATGACCACGGTGGCTATGACCGCCGGCATGATCCCCACGGCCATTTCGGGCTGGGTCGGCTCCGGTGACGGGGCCTGGCGCGCGCCAATGGGTATCGTGGTGATTGGTGGCCTGATCCTCTCGACTCTGCTGACGCTGGTTATCGTGCCGGCCGGTTTCAGCCTCGCAGATGGCTTCGAAAAGCGCGTGGGCCCATGGCTGCGCAAGCGTTTCCTGACTTACAAGCCGGGTGACGAACATCGCACTGGCTTGGCCGGCGCGGAGGCCAGCCCGGCCGAGTAATGGCGGGGGTTGGTGCATTCAAAGATCCCCTGGCCAGACGCCAGGATCAGGCGCGGCGGATGCGGCTGGCCGCAACCTTCATGCTGGTGGCTATGGCAGGCCTGTTTTTCCTCGCCCGCCATTATCAAGCTGTCCATCCGGCCTGGGGCTATGCGCTGGCCTTTGCCGAAGCGGCGATGGTCGGCGGGCTGGCAGACTGGTTTGCGGTCACTGCCCTGTTCCGCCACCCGCTGGGCATCCCCATCCCGCACACGGCGATCATACCGCAGAAGAAAGACCGCATAGCGGACACGATGGCGGAATTCCTGCGTGCCAATTTCCTCACGCCGCAGGTCGTTGCGCGGCGCATGCGCTCCATGAATATCGCGCAGGCTATCGGCAAATTCCTCGCGGAACCCCAAGCGGGGGATGAATCCCGCATCAGCTCGGGCGCAGCGGCTTTGTTTGCCGACGTGCTGGAATCGCTCGATCAGGAAAAGCTCGGCGGGCAAGTGCGTACTGGCCTGTCGCACCAGCTGGAAAAGCTCGAAATTTCGCCCTTGCTGGGGCAGATGCTCCAGACCGCGATAGCTGACCGGCGTCATTTGCCGCTGATCGACAGTATCATCCGCTGGGCCGGGCTGGTGCTGGAAGATAATGAAGAGCTGGTCCGTACGATGATCCATGATCGCGCAAATGCGCTGCTGCGCTGGACCGGGCTGGACGAGAAAGTTGCCAATTCCGTGCTCGATGGCCTCTACAAGCTGCTGGCTGAAGTGCTGGTTGATCCCCATCACCCGCTGCGTGCGAAGGTGGAGGAAGGGCTCGACAAGATTGCGCACGATCTGGTCGAAGATCCCGAAACGCGCGCCAAGGTGGAAGGGTTCAAGAATGAATTGCTCGCCAATCCGGCTCTCGCCAATTGGTGGCTGGGCGTGTGGGAACGGATCCGCGCCGGGCTGATCCGCATGGCGCGTAATCCCGACACCTCGCTATCCGGCCAGCTGGGTGGCAGCCTGAAAGAGCTGGGTTCAAGGCTGCGCGATGATGTGCCGCTGCAGGCGCAGGTCAATCGCTTTGCCCGCCGGACAGCAGTCGGCCTCGCCTCGCGCCATGGCGGCCAGATCGTCCAGCTGGTGTCGGAAACGGTCAAAGGCTGGGATGCCGGCACCGTGAGTGGCCGGATCGAAGGCGCTGTGGGCCGCGACCTGCAATTCATCCGCATCAA
>JAGREF010000089.1 GCA_020446665.1 Sphingomonadaceae bacterium | reverse complement strand
ATGGGGCCGCGCATGGCCACTGCCCCCACCTTTGACGCTGCGCTCGATCCGGCTGCGCTGTTCGATCTGCCCCGCCCGGCCAGCGAATGCCGCATCGTCGTCGCCATGTCCGGCGGCGTGGACTCATCCGTGGTCGCGGCTCTGGCCGCTGCCAGCGGGGCCGAAGTGATCGGCATAACATTGCAACTCTATGATTACGGCGCCGCCACCGGGCGCAAGGGCGCGTGCTGTGCGGGTGATGATATACGGGATGCGCAGGCCGTGGCCGACCGGCTGGGCATCGCCCATTATGTCTTCGACCATGAAAGCGCCTTTCGCGAGGAGGTGGTCGAGCAATTTGCTGACGACTATCTCGCCGGGCGCACTCCGGTGCCTTGCATACGCTGCAATATGGGGCCGAAATTCACCGACTTGCTGCGCATGGCGCGCGAGCTGGGGGCAGATTGCCTCGCCACGGGTCATTATGTGCGCCGGGTGACAGGCGCATCCGGGGCCGAACTGCACCGTGCACTCGATCCCGCGCGGGATCAGTCCTACTTCCTTTATGGCACGACGGAAGAGCAGCTCGATTTCCTGCGCTTCCCGCTGGGCGGCCTGCCCAAGAGCGACGTGCGCCAGCTGGCCGAGCAGGCGGGTCTGCGCAATGCGGCCAAGCCCGACAGCCAGGATATCTGCTTCGTGCCCGATGGCGATTATGCAAAAATCGTCCGCAGCATGCGCCCCGAAGGCGGGGAGCCCGGCAATATCGTCCATGCCGAATCGGGCGAGGTGCTGGGCGAGCACAAGGGCATCATCCATTACACGGTCGGCCAGCGGCGCGGGCTGGAGATCGGCGGACAGGCGGAGCCGCTCTATGTCGTCGCGCTCGATGCAGAGGCAGGCGAAGTAAAGGTCGGGCCGAAACGGATGCTGGCGGTTGGCGCTGCACAGATTATCGAGACCAACCGCATCGGCCCGATTCCCGACGCTCCCCTCAGCGCCAAGGTCCGCTCGCTGGCCAAGCCTGTACCGATCACGCTGGAGGGTCCGCTGGGCGATGGGGCCAGCACGACGATTCGCTTCAGCCAGCCCGAATTTGGTGTCGCGCCGGGACAAGCGGCGGTGATCTATGCCGGTGAGCGGGTGATTGGCGGCGGGTGGATCGACGCGACTGAGCCAGCCTGAATTCAATCCTCCCATTTCTCCAGCACGCAGCCATAGCCATCCTGCATACGGGCCGTATCGCTGGCGATCAGGGGGAAGCGGGCAGTTACGCTTTTTCCCTCTTCATCTGCGCTGAGCGTGATGAACTCCATCCCGGCCAGCTTGTCCTTCGCGCAATCATCCAGATCGCGCCCGGCGACAAAGCGGCAGGAACAGGCGACCCGGGCCGCATAGGCCGTGCCGGTTCGGGCGTAACCCTGCGCGATCGGGCCATAATACCACCAGAGAGCCGCCAGCAGGACAAGCACCACCACCAGCAGATAGGGCCAGCGGCTGGATTTGCGGGTTGCGCTGCGTCTGCGAGTTTTTGCCATTGCCAAGGGGATTCCGGTCGTGCGAGGGACGCCGCATGTCAAAGCGGCTACCCCCCCTTATCGCCTGCCTGGCCCTGATGCCAAGCCTTGCCGCTTGCGGGGATGCCCCCGTCGGCAAACCTGCCCTTTCCGATGAAGCGCTGGCTGCCGTTACTGACAATCCCGGCGCGCCGACCAAGCAACTGGCGCGCGAAGTGGATGACCTGTTCACGCTGGACGGGCTGGGGGAAACCCGCGCCGTCGTAGTGATGCATGGTGGAGTGATCGCGGCGGAGCGTTATGCGCCCGGCTATGACAAGGATACGTGCTTTGTCAGCTGGTCCATGGCGAAGACTGTCACCGCGGTGATGATCGGCATGCTGGTGGCCGACGGGCGGCTGCGGCTGGACGAATCGCCGCCGGTGCCGCGCTGGCGCCGTGCAGGCGACCCGCGCGGGGAGATTACATTGCGCCAGCTGCTGCAAATGCGCAGCGGCTTGCGGCATACGGAAGCAGGCGATCCGCCCTGGGAAAGCTCCGAAGTGCGGATGCTGTTCCTCGACGGGCGCGACGACATGGCTGACTGGGCCGAATCGCAGCCGCTGGAATTCGAACCGGGCCGCGAATTCGAATATTCCAGCGCGACCAGCGTGATCCTTGCGGACATTGCGGCGCGGACGCTGACCGACAGCAATGATCCCGATATCCGGCGTCAGGTGGTCGATGACTATCTGCGCAGCCGCATCTTCACGCCGTTGGCGATGGATTCGATGGTCGCCGAATATGATGCCAATGGTACGCTGATCGGCGGCAGCCTGATCCATGGCAATGCGCGAGACTGGGCGCGGTTTGGCGAGTTCCTGCGCAACAAGGGCTCCTATCGCGGATCGCAGCTGGTGCCGCGCAAATGGGTGGAATTCATGACCACTCCCAGCCCGCGCAGCCCGCAATATGGGGCGCAGACCTGGCTCAACCGACCGGTTGATAGCGGCGATAACCCGCTCTTTGCGGATCGCGGCCCCCCCAGCCTGTTCGCTGCCATCGGCCATATGGGGCAATATGTGCTGGTCGCGCCGGAGCAGAAGCTGACGGTGGTCCGCCTCGGCCATTCGGATAGCGAACAGCGCGACAAGCTGCTGCCTGAACTGGCCGATGTGGTCGCGCTTTATCCGGGCAAGTAGAAACTGCCCTCCACCACAGTAACACAGGCCCCGCCGAGCCACGCCCGGTCCCCATCCAGCCGGCACGACAGGTCCCCACTCCGCGCCGAAGCCTGATGTGCGGTAAAGGCCGATCGCCCCAGTTTCTCAGCCCAGAAGGGTGTAAGCACGGCATGGGCAGAGCCGGTCACGCTATCCTCATCCACCCCGCCGCCGGGCACGAATACCCGGCTGACCACATCATGATCCTTGCCCGGCGCGGTGCAGATGAACTGGTCATCCCCCAGCGCGCCCAGCCCGCGCAGATCCGGCTGCAGGCCGCGCACCACCGCTTCGCTGCCATAAAGGAAAACATTATAGCGATCCGGATTGCGCCAGACCTCCAGCGGGGCCGCGCCGAGCAGCGCAACCGCTTCCGGATAATGCCCCGGCTGCGTGGCGATTGCCGGCAGAGCCAGTTCATAGCCAGCCGCGCTGCGCCACACTTCCAGTACCCCGGCCTTGCGCGTGCGGAAGGTAACACGCTCTGCATGGCCAAAGCCATTGGCCGGATCGAGCAGCACATGCCCGCTGGCCAGCGTCGCATGGCCACATAGCCGGATTTCGCAGGTGGGGGTGAACCAGCGCAATTCCCAATCCACCGCGCCGCTGGCATCCTTCACCAGAAAGGCCGTCTCCGCGAAGTTGTTTTCCTCCGCAATGGCCTGCAACACCGCATCATCCAGCCATTCATCCAGCGGCATCACCGCTGCCTGATTCCCCGCAAAGGGCCGGTCTGCAAAGGCATCGACATGCCAATAGGGCAGCTTCACATCCCCTCTCCCCGACGCTCGGCCAGCTCTGGCAGCAGCTCCTCTGCTGCCACGCCGCTTTCATCCACCAGCCCTTCCGGATCAGGATGGATCAGGACCTCCACTCCTGGGAATTCCAGCGCAATGCGGGCTTCGACTTCGTCCATTTTCTCATGCACTTCATCCAGCGTCAGCCGCCCGTCCATCGCCATGTGGAACTGCACGAAATCATCGGCGCCGCTGGTGCGGGTGCGCAGATCATGCACCCCGCGCAAATCCGGATGCTTGGCCAGCACGGCAAGGAAGGCTTCCCGCCGTTCCTCTGGCCATTCGCGGTCCATCAGATGGTCCACCGCTTCGCTGGCCGCATTCCAGGCCCCCCACAACAGCCACAGCGCGATACCTAGCCCGAACAGGGGATCGGCCTGCGAATAGCCCAGATACTGGTCGATCACCAAAGCCGCGATAACCGCCGAATTGAGCAACAGATCCGACTGGTAATGGACATTATCCGCCTTGATCGCGACCGAACGGGTGCGCGCGATCACGTAGCGTTGCCATGCCAGCAGAGCGAGCGTGGCGATAATGGCGATCACCGACACGGCAATCCCGCTTTCCGCCGCAGCCGTATCGCCCCCTTCTGCCAGCCGCAGGATCGCGCGATAGCCAATCCCGAAAGCGGAGAAGACGATCAGCATGACCTGGAACATCGCCGCCAGAGCCTCTGCCTTGCCATGGCCGAAACGGTGATCTTCATCTGCCGGGCGCGCGGCGTACCAAACGCCAAACAGCGTCGCGATGCTGGCAATCAGATCGAGCGCACTGTCTGCCAGACTGCCCAGCATGGCGGTGGAGCCGGTCTGCCAGGTTGCCCACAATTTGAGCGTGACGAGGAAGATAGCCAGGGCAATGGAGGCGAAGGCCGCGCCGCGGGTGAGATCAGCATGCGAATGGCTCATGGATAAAGCAGCGTGCTGGACCAGCCGCCCTCCGCATCACGGGTGAACAGGCGCCGCTCATGCAGGCGAAACGGGCGATCCATCCAGAATTCGATCCTTTGCGGGGCAAGGCGGAAGCCCGTCCAATGCGGCGGGCGCGGCACGTCGCCGACCAGATGTTTGGCCGTGACCTTGGCGATCCGGCCCAGAAACTCTGCGCGCGAGCCGAGCGGCTGCGACTGGTCAGAGGCATGTGCGCCCAATTGCGAATCGCGGCTGCGGCTGGCGAAATAGGCGTCTGCCTCGGCCGGATCGACCTGGCTCACTGTCCCTTCGATCCGCACTTGCCGGCGCAGGCTCTTCCAGTGAAACAGCATTGCGGCCTGCGGATTGGCGGTGATCTCTCCACCCTTGCGGCTGTGGCCATTGGTGTAGAAGACGAAGCCGCGCTCGTCATAGCCCTTCATCAGCACCATCCGCACGGAAGGCGCGGCATTGGCCGTGGCACTGGCCAGCGCGACCGCTTCCGGGTCGTTCAGCTCTTTCTCCCGCGCTTCAGCAAACCATTTGCCAAACAGGGCAATGGGCTCGCTGGTGGGGATCGCGTTTTCTTCGGAAGGCTCAGTCACTCGGTTCATCGCTCATTTCGTCGCACACAGGGCACGGTTGTCACAGATGTCACACACTTATAGGCCAGAAAAACCGCTGGGCCATGCGCCGGGCCATGCGCAGCCCGAATGTGCTGGCGAAAAAGAGGAGGATGGCGCGGCATGCGCTCCTTCTAGGCGGGGTCAGGGGTGTAGGAAAGGGGGCATAGCGGCCCCGTTCCGTTTCTCTCCAAATATGCTATGCAGCACCTATGACTGTCCTCGACCAATTTGTCTCCTTCGCCCGGGAATTGCCCGCAGAGCAGCGGCATCTCGTAGAGGATGTATTGGCCAGCATGATGGAAAGCCTGTCATCGTCGGGAGACTTCACGCAAGCCGAGTTGGACGAGCTTGACCGGCGCACAGCTGCCAAGCCAGAATTTTCGGATCCGGAAACAATTGCCAGCCTTTTCGGGAAGCCCTTTTCTGCATGATCCAAATACTGTTTCGCAAGGAAGCAGAAGAGGATTTGCGATCCATCATCGCCTATTTTGAAGAGGTCGCTCCGGAAGCAATCGGTAACATCTTGGCGGATATTTACCGCTCGATAGATCAATTATCCTCTTTCCCAAGGCTGGGCATGCCGGTCCCAAATCGATCTTGCCGAAGGATCGTGACACTGAAATACCATTTCAAAATCGCTTATGAGCTTGCCTCAGACAGGGTGCATATCCTCGGAATTTTCCGCCATCAGGATAGAGAGGTTTAGCGTCCTTCCACCTTCCCCGCTTGCGCCAGACCACTGTAGCACCTAGCTAACACGCTATGAGCGATCCTTATGCAACCCTTGGTGTCTCCCGCTCGGCCAGCGAGGCCGAGATCAAGAGCGCCTATCGCAAGCTGGCGAAGGAGCTGCATCCGGACCGTAACAAGGACAAACCCGACGCGTCCGAACGGTTCAGCAAGGTGACGCAGGCCTATGATCTGTTGTCCGACAAGCAGAAGCGCGCGCAATTCGACCGCGGCGAGATTGACGGTGACGGCAATCCGGCCAATCCCTTTGCCGGGATGGGGGGTGGTTTTCGCGGCGGCGGCGGCCAGCGCAGCTATCGCCCCGAGGATATGGGCGGCTTTGGCGGGGCCGAAGGTGTCGATCTGGGCGATCTGTTCGAAGGGCTGTTTGGCGGTGGCGGCGGCCAGCGCAGACAGGCAGGCGGTTTCGGTGGAGGCTTTGGCGGGGGCCAGCGCCCCCCTCCCCCGCGCGGGGCCAATGTCCAGTATCGGCTGAAAGTCCCCTTTGTGGATGCGGCCACGCTCGCCCCGCAGCGTATCACTCTGTCCGATGGCAAGACTATAGACCTCAAGCTTTCTGCCGGGGTGGAAGAAGGCACGCAGATGCGGCTCAAGGGCAAGGGCGAACAGGGCCCCGGCGGCGCAGGCGATGCCATCGTGACTGTCTCCATTGACCGGCACAGCTTCTTTCGCCGCGATGGCGATGATGTGCGCATGGATCTGCCGATCACGCTGGACGAAGCGCTGCATGGCGCGCAGGTCAAATGCCCCACGGTTGATGGCGCCGTGATGCTGACGATCAAGCCCGGTACATCGGGCGGCACGGTCATGCGGCTCAAGGGCAAGGGCTTTTCGAAGAAGGGCGGCGGGCGCGGGGATCAGCTGGTGACATTGCAAATCGCCATGCCCGAAAACACGGCCGAGCTTGCCAAGCGGCTCGAAGGGTGGAAAGACACCAGTAATCCGCGCAACAAGCTCGGGGTGTAACTCTTGCCGGACAAGGTCTGGGCCGAACCGAAACAACGCCCGGAAAACCGGGAAGTCAGGTCGCTTTCCCCTGAAGCGCGCAGGCGTGAGAAAAAGGGTTTGCGCGGGCGCATGGCGCGCCATGTCGGGCCGGGCACGCGCATTTTCGAAGTCACAAGGCGGGTCCTGGTCGGCACTTATAATGATGGTTTCATCCATGCCGGGAACCTCGCCTATATGTCGCTGCTGGCGATGTTCCCCTTTTTCGTGCTGGGTTCAGCAATCTTCTCTGCCTTTGGCGAAGAGGCAGAACGGCAGGCGATGGTGCTGACCGTCGTTTCCACCCTGCCGCCCATGGTGGCCAGAGTGCTGGAACCGGTCGCGCTCGATATTATCGACTTGCGCAGCGGCTGGCTGCTCTGGGCCGGGGCAGCAGTGGGGCTGTGGACCACAGGCAGCCTGGTCGAAACGATCCGTGACATCTTGCGGCGCGCCTATGGCACACCGGCCACCTACGCCTTCTGGAAGGCGCGGCTGCTGTCCACCGGGTTCATCCTCCTCTCTGTCGCCTTGCTGTTGCTGTTCCTGCTCGCGCAAGTGGCGCTGGGGGCTGCGCAACAGGTAATCGCCACTTCGCTGCCCTGGCTGGATCATGCGCTGACGGAAATCTCGCTTGGGCGGATCGCTGCCGGGCTGGGGCTGTTCATGCCGCTTTACCTGCTTTTCCTGCTGCTCACTCCGCAGGAATATCGTGGGCGGCGCTACCCCAAATGGCCGGGGGCAGGGGTGGTCACATTATGGTGGCTTGCCGTTACGGCAGCCTTGCCTCCGGTGCTCAGCACCTTCTTCACCTATAATCTCACCTATGGCAGCCTTGCCGGGATCATGATCACCCTTTTCTTTTTCTGGCTGGTAGGCTTAGGGATCGTGGTAGGGGCAGAATTGAATGCTGCTCTGGCTGACCCGGCTGATGAAAATGGCGGGGGCGGCGATATGGATGAGCCAGTCGAGGAGGAAGCGGCGGCATGAAGGGTTTGATGGCAGGCAAGCGCGGTCTCATTATGGGGCTGGCGAATGACAAGTCGCTGGCATGGGGCATTGCGAAGAAACTGCATGAACATGGCGCGGAAATGGCCTTCTCCTATCAGGGTGAAGCGCTGAAGAAGCGCGTTGGCCCGCTGGCGGAGCAGCTGGGATCGGATTTCATCTTCGAATGCGATGTGTCCAATATGGATGCGCTGGATGCCGCCTTTGCTGCGCTCAAGGAACGCTGGGAGACGATCGATTTCGTCGTCCACGCCATCGGCTTTTCC